>DKYZ01000130.1 GCA_002493515.1 Porphyromonadaceae bacterium UBA7087
CAAGATTTTTCAGGACTAGACATAATAACGGTGGTGCAACTTTTCAAATTTTGCACCACAAAAATGCAAAAGAGGCTCAAATTAATACCAACACACATTCAACGATAATTCATAACTATCTGTTTTATTGGATTTTAGATAAATACACTTTGAATATATATTTAATTTCTTAACTCCCCATGGGAACACTCCACCAAAACCTCAACATCCTGTCATTCAGCCTGTTGAGGTTTTTAATTTCATAATTTGATGCGAAGACCACATATCGTCAGAAAAATACAGAAGGCTCTTGAAATGACGGTTCCCAGCGCCACCGTAATCCTATATGGCAGCGAGGCCCGGGGCGACGCCAGACAGGACAGCGACATCGACCTGCTTATTCTTCTTGAAGGAGACTCGGAACGAGTCTCTCTACAAGAGGAAGACCGCATCACGACCCCCCTCTTCAATATAGAGCTTGAGACGGGAACCTTAATCAGTCCACGAGTGTTGATGAGACACCAATGGGAAAACCGGCCGTTCAAGACTCCCTATTATGTGAATGTGATGAATGAGGGGGTCCGTCTGCTCCCTGTCTCTGAATATAAATACGATTGACCATGACCGACAAAATCTCCGACAACGACCGAAAGGTACAGCCAGAGGCCAAAAACTTCGTAGACACCGCGGCCGCACTCATCAATAACGGTTGAAATCCATTTCTGCAAGTCAACGCTATCAGAACAAAGAGGCGGATTCCATTGACCGGCAACGGTCGCGGAATCTGCCTCTTGCTCATTACTCAGTGATACACCGTCAAACGTTAATCACTAATAGTTTATCGTTTATCGCTTATAGTTAATCACTTATAGTTAATCACTTATAGTTAATCACTTATCGTTTGACTACAACTTTCTCGCTCACGCCTCCCTGACGGCGTACATAGATGCCGGGAACAAGGCTGTCTGCCGATACCTTCACGCCGGAGAGCGTGTAATACTCGGCCTCGCCATCCTCGACAGCAACACTGCCGACGCCTGTGGTCACGAAATCCGCGTAACGGACGCCAAAAGTATTCTCCACCTCGCAGTCAAGAGGGTTCGACTCATTGTAGTTGCCGACCGTGGCAACAACCTGGAGATTCTCGCGGTTCCAGTTTGACCGGACCTCGAACTCACATTCATAGGAATAATTATCGCCTACAAACTCCACAGGCTCACCCCAGGCGCTGTTGACGGCGCGACCTACATGCTGATGCATGAAATCCGTGCCGCCTCCGGCCTGGTTCCTCGGCTTGACCTCATCCTCGAGAAGGAACACCGTAAGCATGGGATTGTCGCAAAGCACATCCTTCGACTTCGCCCCATCCACCTTAACCACAAGATGGTCAGGATTATCCTCGTCGACCAACACCCTGACATTTACCGATACGAAAGCCGGACGGCTAAGGGCACTACGCCATTTCGACTCCATCTCATTCGATGAAGATGGGCACCAGGCCGCAGAATTATCTCCAACAACCAGACGGTCTACCGCCATCGCAGGAGCATACGTGTTTCCATTGTAAAGCACTGTATACTCTTCATCAAACGAAGATGTCAGCCAGTCGGGATAATAGCCGGAATGGTGGCATACAACCAGAACATTATCCTTGAACTCATCTTTCTCCAAGGCATCATGCATATATCCGGCCACGCGCGGACAATTGACACACTGCTCGGAGGTGAACTCCTCCACAAATATGCGACGCGTGAAGTCGCGCTGCACGATTCCGAACGTCCGTGTCATGCTGTTGTCGCTCATATCCTCGTCAGCTCCCTCGTTGATGCCGTCAATCACCACGGTTACCTCACCGTGGCCATCGCCGATCTCGGTTATGCCAAGCGGAAGCGTTACCTCGAAGTCGCCGGATGTGTTGTAGGGAAGCTCGCAGTCCACATGCACCGTGCCCCTGCGCTCTCCGTTTACTTCTGAAGAGACATCGAATCCGGTCACTGTCAACGTAGCCATGTTCTTCACCGTGCCACTCACCTTCATGATGCCACGGTCGATGATATATGTCGGCTCTACCTCCAGGCTCTGCAGCGACAGGTTGACTTTTGACAGCTTTTCGCCGCGCATACGACCCTCGATACAGATGGTGCCCTCCCCACTGCGGTCTTCCCAGTCGCCCTCACCGAACTTCACGAAGAAGGCGTTGGGAGCGGGCGTGTCGATTGCCGCAACACCGAAGGCGGAACCCTTCTGATGGAAACTGTAGCCTATATAGACGCCCTGCTCAGGAGCATCGGGTATTGTCCAGGCCTGCATGAAATCCACATTGTTCCACCCCTTCACGATTTTCGGGTCGGTGCTTGTCGTTATCGTGGCCTCGGCGAGGTTCTCGCCGTCAAGGTCATGGCGAAGCCAGACCGTCAGCTCATCTATATTGAGCTTGGACGCCAGACCGGCATTTACACCCACCAGCTCATTTCCGGAATATGTGGAAAGCATACCGGGAGTGATGTAAATCGCTCCCGAAACCCATTTGTCGGCCTCACCGTAGGAGATGTCACCCTTTGTCGGAAGCTGACCGGCACAGTAACCTAAGGTCATGTCGGAGACCTCGGCCGAGGCGTGTCCGGCCATGAAGGCCAGACACGCTGCTAATATCACATTTACACTTCTCATCTCTTCACAAATATCTTGGAGGTCTTGACTGTGCCGTCAGCATAAGTGATACGGACAATGTTTACACCCTCGCCGAGACCCTGGAGACGGATACCGTTGATGTCGAATATCTCTGTAGAAACGGCCTCGCCTCTGTCGGACATGACTTCATTCACGCCGGTCCATCTGCTCATGTCGAATACAAAGATGTCATCGAGTCGAAGTATAAATTGACCATCGCAGTCATGATGACGGAATACTACCTGTACTTCCTTGCCGGCGAACTCTTTCAGATCCAATGTGTTCTCAACCCAGCCGGCTTCACCACCTATTGGTATTGTTTGAGAGAAAACAGGCTCAAGAGTTTCAATATTTTTTACATCTTCAATCTGCTCTGGAGTGGCTATATACACACTGTAGTTCTCAGCATAACGCTCGTCATTAAAACCAGCGGCATACCACTGAAGCATCGCACCATCCTCTGGAATCGTGATTACAGGTGAGAACAGCCAATTGTCGGGAACAACCGCTCCTACTTCGTAGGTAAAGGAGTTTGATCCGAAACAGTCCCTGCCGGTATGGCAATACTCAGGACGATCCCCCCACAGGTTGTAACCAAGATTCCAACAGTAGCCGTCACCGTCGGCGTCATAGAAACTCCAGCCCTGGGCCTCGTCCTCGACGTCGCCGCAAAGGATGATACCCTCCATCGGCTTGGTCTCGCCGTGGCAGCTGATTACCACGTCTCCGGCGTTGGTCTTGAATACCACATCACCTGTGAAATCACCCTCCTCTTCAGGGAAGAACCATATGCCTACCTCGATTGTTTTGTTGAACTGAGCCATGGCGCCTCCGCCCTCAGGTATCACGCAATAGAACGGTGCGTTCGACTCCTCTCCGACAACCTCCAGAGTCGCGCTGCCGGTGTTTTTCAATTTCAGAGTGGCCGTGGTGTAACGGTTGTTGCCCACATATGTCGGCTCGAACTCAACGGACTGTGTCAATGCCTCCACTCCATGCTCCGGGAAGTCAACCACATGAATCTTGAAGTTGGAAATCTCGAGACGGTCTTTCTCGCTGATCTTGCCGTCGCCGTTCTTAATATAGTTGAATCTGAAGAAATGGTCTCCTGGTACACATGTCAGTTTCTCTTTCCAGGAATCATCACCAAACTGAGTGTCACTTCCGCATGCAGTGTCTCCATAAGCCTGGTTGCTGCCTGAATCCATGGGATGCATATACTCGAAATACCCATAGTCGCCTATCCAGTAATATTCCGGATCTGAAGACTCTCCATAACAATGGCCATCCCAGCTGATATAGGCAGCCTTACCCTCGGGCACAGTGAAGTTTATCTTGACCCACGACTGAGTAGCGACATCGTCTGCCTCGCCGGAGTTGGAGTTATAGGCAACGCCATTCTCCATCACGAAGGGATACTGCTCGTTGGTGTCGAAGGATGTCACATATTCAAGACCCTCTGTCACGAGCGGCTTGAAATCCGCCATGCGGCGAACGAGAGCCTTCACCTTGGCTGTCACATCGCCTGCGCTTGTGCTGATTGTCAGATTGCCCTCATACTCACCCTCCTCCTTGGCGGTAAGGGTAACAGGAATCTCGATTGTCTCGAGAAGACCGGCAACGGTATTGGGCACAGATGCCTCAACGGCCGGGTTGTCGCTCTTGACAGTGGAGATTGACAGCGGCTGGGTGCCTCTGTTGCGAACCACGATATTGCCGTAGCCCTGAATGCCATTGTCGTCGCGGATCATGAAGTTGCCGAGGTCTACCTCAGGAGTCTCAATGGCAACCTTTGATGCATCGGCCAGAGTGTTGACCAACTCCAGATCATATACATAGAGGCCGTTCTTCTCATCGCCGGTATATTGATAACCGTCATACTGGAAACGGACCACATGTTCACCAGGAGCAAACTCTATCGTCCTTGAGATGTCGGCAGTGCCCGTCTCAGAAAGCCACGCGGTGTCAAGGTTGTCAACATATACTCCTCCGGCATTATTATACCAGTAATTATTGTTGGTGGTAAAAGCTTTCCAGGAGAGTGTGCCTATGTTGCCTTCCGGTACGGTAAATGTGGCCGTAAGCTTCGATGAGCCGTATTGTCCGTTGGTTGTGGAACGGGCTACACGCTGACCCTCCACCTCTGTCATCTCGAAGGGGAACTCTATATTGGTGGTGAATTTGAAATCACCCGCCTTTACAATCTCAGAATAGTCGGGGTAAGGTATCACCTCACCAAACATGAGCATATCAAGAGGCAGAGGATTCTCCTTGTTACCCTCATAAACGATGGAGGCAAGACCTTCATACGCGCCGGGATTGGCGGTATTGAGTGTCAATGTGTATTCCAGACTGCTCCTGGCGTCTATGACACCGGCCTGCGGGGTCGCGGAGAATGCATTATCGTCAGCCTCGACCTCTACGGCATAATCCACGTCGACACCGCTGACGTTGAAGACAGTCACTGTCTTATCGACAGGGGTGTTCGGATATGTCTGCCCGAAATCGAAGGAGTTGTTGAAGGCGATAAGCTTCGGCTCGTCGCCGGGAAGGGCTGCATAGAAGTTGCGGTACATCGTCTGGAAGCCCATTATGCCCCCGTACCAGTCATACCAGAGGCCGATGCCGAAATTCATCTCCGTAGTGATCGATTCAAAATCGCCCACCACATTAAACACGAGTTCCTCGGCCGGGGCAAGCTGGCCGTCGGCGTTCACAACTCCCGACATCAGCACCGCCTGAGACTCTCCTACGAGTCCGCATATCGTAGCTGACTCCAGGTCTGCCGTCAGCGTGGGGATTGTGATGGTGTGTGCCTCGGCGTCATACGTACCCGTGACATCATAATCCACCCCCACTGCCCATTCGGTCGACTGGGCGGCCAGGTTGAAGAAGTTGCTGATGGTAACCTTGTCGCCGTCCACTTTAAGACCTATGTCATAAGTGGTGGTGGCGCCACCCTCGTAGTTGAAGACATAGTCTTTGTGATAGGTCTGCGCGGCTACAAAGTATTGCGGTGTCTCCGAACCCTCGCGCTTTATCTCGCGCATGAGCCCGCGTTTCCCAGCCTTGGGAGCCGCCACAGAAGCCTCTCCGGCCAACGCCCGGTATTGCTCGGGCGTGAAGGAGTAATTCAGATTGTAGGGGTCATACCCCTGGGGAAGCTGGAAGCCTGAAGACACCTCCGCATAGACAGCTGTGCCGGCTATGGCCATCCCCATAAGTA
>DKYZ01000109.1 GCA_002493515.1 Porphyromonadaceae bacterium UBA7087
TGTTTAATTTATAGAAATCCCCATTAAATAATCTTGATTATGCTTGGCAGTATCTGGCATATGGGCTGCGTAAAAGAGCCAGTAACGGTAATCCTGATCGCTCTTACGTAGTATGCCAATGCAAAATTACGATTATTTTCCCATTGATTCAAAGGCATTGTGGATTATAAACATTTATTAGGATTTATTAACAATTCGATATTGTGATGGATATTGGCAGGCTCTATTCCCATGTGTTCTGTGGAAATTTGTCAGCGGATGCAATATTGGACATGGGGATTGAGTTATTAATGAAAACAAATGCTTATGAATTCCAGACTATTGGCCGGAATAGTATTCCCGGCGTTGCTTGCTTCTTTCACTCATTTGCCCTCGGCTGGACAGTCGGTTGTGCTGTCGAATCCTGACAATGCACCCCGTTGGGGTATACGTGCCTCCCTCGACATCTCGGTGCCAGGGAAAATCAATGGGGGAAAGTTGTATCACAATGATGCGGGTTTCTCGGTCGGGGCGGTCTATCAGCTGCCGCTGGTGGCGAATCTCTATTTCGAGCCGGGGCTGAGCCTTTTCTACGACACGTTCAATGTAGGGAGTGTGACGATATCCGACGGTGACGAAGTCGGCCACGCGACAACGCCGAAATACAGTCAGTTCGGGCTTCGTGTGCCGCTGACGTTCGGCTACCGTTTTGATTTCTGGGAGAAGGGAGGGGTGAGCATTCTTACCGGCCCGGAGCTTTCCGTCGGTCTGTCGGGACGCATACATGGCAAATATCTCGATGATATTGGCGACCTCCCCCGCGACATGTATGGTGGAGACAACGGTTTTCGTCGTTTCAACCTGCTGTGGGGTGTCGGGGCTTCCATTGATGCCGGCGCGTTTACCATCGGAGCCGTCTACGACTTCGGATTGCTTAACACCCGGAAAGATGTGCGTCCCTTGGACCCGACGTTGACTTATTACAAGAGCAGTTTCCACCAGAACGTGGCCCGCGTCTACATAGGCTACAACTTCTGATCCGATTCTCCCGGTCTGGCGGCGATGCATTGCTCCCTTATTGCTGCTCGTATACCCAGGAATCGATGTTGCGTTTCTCGGAAGAGAAGTTGACTCCGACCAGGATAATGGGTAGGCCCTTGCGCTCGAAAGGAAGCTGGTAGTCCTTCTCCCTGATCTGGCGCAGGGCCCCGTCGGCCGACTTGTCGAGCTTCAGCTCAAGGACGTAGATGAAGTTCTCGCAGCGCATCGCCACGTCCATACGTCCGTCGGCGGTCGCCATCTCCACCCTTGTCTGGATTCCGATGAGGGTGAACAGTATCAGCAGGTTGTTCTCGTAATAGATCTCCGGATTCTTTCCGTGCATCTGATACGGGATCTCCGCCAGGAAGCTCCTGATATGGCGCATCATCGCGTCCACGTCTCCGTCATCGGCATAGTCGCGCATCTTCATGAGGTCGACGTTCACCTCCGCCGTCCTGCGGCGTGACGTCAGGGGAAGCAGCCCCTCCATTATACCTTCCTCCACCTCGCGGTTCGGGATGCCGAGCCGGTATGCACGTCCGCGTTGCGCGGTGCCCTTGATGGTGAGGTAGCCGCTCTGGTAGAGCAGAGCCTCCAGGGTCAGGCCATCCTCCTCGGTTGCGCCGAGCTGTATCTCGGTCAGGGTGGGCGAGAGCACGTCAAGAAGGAGGGTGCTGTCACCGAGCCTGCATATCCGTTCCCAAAGGAACTTGGATGTGCCGCTTGTGAACCAGTAAGACTTCAGGCTTCCCTTCTTGAAGGCCTGGATAAGACTGAAGGGATTGTATACATCCGGCGATACTGCGGAGAAGTGGTAGCCGTCGTAGTGGCCTTTAAGTTCCGCAAGGGCTTCGTCATAGCTGAGGCTGTTCATTTCAGCTACTTTCCGGATGCCCTCGCTGCAATGTTGTGTAAGCTCCTCCTGCGTTATGCCGCAGATGCCGGCGTAATCGGGTTCGAGCGTTATATCCTCAAGGTTGTTGAGCCCGCTGAAGACCGACATCTTGCTGAACCTGGTGATTCCGGTCAGGAAGCAGAACCGTATGTTGTCCGACTCGGCTTTCAGCACCGAGTAGATTCCTTTCAGCGTGGAGCGCATCCTCTCGTGGGTCTCCTTGTCGTCGATAGTGGAGAAAAGGGGATTGTCATACTCGTCGACGAGCACCACCACCCTTAGTCCGGTTTGCTGCACGGCACGCTGGATCAGCCCTCTGAAACGGGATGAGACAGTGTCTTCCGCAGGGTTGGCCCCGTAGATGTCTTCCCATCTTCCGAGGGTTATTCTCAGGTGGGACTCCAGTTCCTCGTGTCTCGACATGTCGCCTGCGGAGAGGTCGAACCGGAAAACGGGATATTTCTTCCAATCCTTCTCGAAAGCGTCGATGGCAAGCCCCTTGAAAAGCTCCCTTTTCCCCTGGAAATACGCCTCGAGAGTCGACACAAGCAGGCTCTTCCCGAACCGCCTGGGGCGGCTCAGGAAATAGAATTTACCTTCATTCACCATCCGGTGGATGTATTCCGTCTTGTCTACGTAGAAGAAGCCTTCCTCACGTATTCTTACAAAACTCGGGTCTCCTATAGGGTATCTCGTATTAGCCATATCTCATATATTTAAGAGCTCACCACAAAGGTATAACAAAAAAAACGGCATACACAAGCTCAGGAGCGCGGAATGGATGCGCGTAGTCCCGCTATGACAGCCCCCATGCTGCCGCCGCCAATCACGGCTATTTTTTTATCATTAGTCTCATTCATGGCGTAAAGTTATGTTTTATCGTTATATTTGCAACAGAAAAACATACGGATATGAAGATAGACGAGACTGTAAGGAGGATGAAGGCCGAGCTGGAGCCGCTGTACGGGGCGGGGGAGGCCACCGCCATCGTGAGGCTTGTGTTCTATTCCCTCAAGGGATGGGAGACCTCGGAACTGCTCATGAACGGCGACCGGGAGACATCCCCCTACCTGGAGGATAAAATCGCCGGGATAATGAAGCGTCTGAAACGACGCGAGCCGGTGCAGTATATTCTGGGCGAGGCCTATTTCTACGGCCTTCATTTCAAGGTGACGCCGGCTGTGCTGATTCCCCGTCAGGATTCCGAGCCGCTCATCGACATGATATTGAAGGATAACCGAAGGGAGGACCTTCACGTTCTCGACATCGGCACCGGAAGCGGCTGCCTTGCCATAGCCCTGGCGCGCAACCTCCCTTTTGCCCGGGTGACTGCAATCGACAATTCCGCCGCTGCCCTGGAGGTGGCGAGAGAGAACGCGCGTCTGCTTAAGGCGAGGGTGGATTTCATCGAGGCCGACATTTTCAAGTGGGAGCCGGCAGCCTCGTCGCTCGACATCATAGTGAGCAACCCTCCCTATATAGACGAGTCGGAGAAAAAGGATATGGATTCCAACGTGAAGGACTACGAGCCGGCGCAGGCTCTGTTCGTGCCTGACGACAACCCTTTGCTGTATTACAGGAGGATAGCCGCAGTTGCGGCGAAGGGGTTGAAGCCGGGAGCGCGACTGTATCTCGAGATCAATCCTCGTCATGCCGACGATATCCGGAACCTCCTCCAGTCGGATGGATTCACTGACGTCGACATCACGCTTGATATTCACGGGGCACGCCGTTTCGCGACATGCCGCAGGCCGGAGGCTGACTGATGGAAAGGAAACCGAAGAAGATTCCTACGGCGGCGGAGATGCTGCGCCGCCTGGCATCGCTGTGTGCGCGCAGCGAGCAGTGTGAGGCCGACATCGCGCAGAAAATCTACCGGAGCGGACTGTCGCGGGATGAGGGGAACGAGATATTGTCGAAACTCAGGGAGGGTCGTTTTATCGACGACTCGCGTTTCGCACGCGCGTTCGCTTCCGACAAGGCCCGTTTTGCCGGATGGGGTCGCCTCAAGATACGCCAGGGACTCGCCGCCAAACGCATACCGTCTGCCATAGTGGCGGAGGCTCTCGAAAACATCGACGAGGAGGAATATATGGCCACATTGCGGAGATGTGCCCTCGCGAAAGCCCGCTCTCTGGACATGGGTTCGCGTGAAGACAGGATGAAGCTGTATCGCCATCTCGTCTCGCGGGGCTACGAATCGGCTCTTGCCGCCGAGACGGTGAGGGGGATAACGATAAGTGATAAACGATGAGTGATAAACGATGAACGATAAACGATAAGTGATGGGGTGTGGAAAGATTCTGAGGGGGTTGAGGATGGTCTCGGAGGAGGTGGCGGAACTGTTTTTTCCATCCGTCTGCCATATATGCGGCGTGAGGCTCGCGCCAGGTGAGAGGTTTGCCTGTCCGGCATGCCTGTCGGCACTTCCGCGCACGTCTTACCACAGCCGCCCCCTCAATCCGATGGAGCAGCGGTTCGCGGGCCTGTTCCCTTTCGAGCGGGCCACGGGTCATTTCTTCTATTCGAGAGATTCGGCCCTTTCGGAGCTCATCCAGGATATGAAATACCGTGGTTTCCCGGAAATAGGTAAAACCCTGGGACGTCTTGTCGGGAGCGAGCTGTGGCCCGTCTCCTTCTTCGACAGCATCGACTTCATCATGCCGGTGCCCATGCACATATCCAAGAAAAGGAGGCGCGGCTACAACCAAACTGAGATGATTGCCGTGGGACTTTCGGAGGTGACCGGAATTCCGGTTTCCAATGATTTGCGTGCAGTGCGACCGCACAAGACGCAGACAGCCCTCAGTCTCGCCGAGCGCCGGGCGAACACCTCCTCCCTTTTCCGCCTGCGCGACCCGAGCACCTACGACGGCAGGGGAGTGCTTGTCGTGGACGACGTATGCACCACCGGCTCCACGCTCACGGCCGCAGCCGAGGCCGTGCTCCAGGCAGCTCCCGGCGCGAGGGTCTCCATGCTCACCCTGGCGGTCACTTTCTGAGCCAATTCAGCGGTTTCGGAAAACTATTTCCTCCCTGACAAGCGTTTTATTTGTATATTTTATCAAAGAAATGTAATTTTGCACTTTCAGAGAGCGCGACCCCGGGGCCAGAGGCCGTCCGGGGGCGTCGGGCCGTGGAGCCGCTCCACGGTGTCGTCTCGAATCTAAACAGCTTTAAAGTTATGAAAAATCCAGACAGGCTTTTAGCTGAAAAACTCCTTCAGATCAGCGCTATCAAGCTCCAGCCCCAGAATCCTTTCGTGTGGGCGTCAGGCTGGAACTCCCCGATTTACAACGACAACCGCCGGCTGTTGTCTTATCCCGACATCCGCAGTTTCGTAAAGGTGGAGCTCTCGAGGATAATCCTTGAGAATTTCCCCGAGGCCGACGCCATTGCCGGCGTGGCAACGGGAGCGATAGCGATTGGCGCGCTCGTGGCCGACACCCTCGGCCTTCCCTACGTGTATGTGCGTTCCACTCCGAAGGACCACGGTCTGGAGAACATGATAGAGGGGAATCTCAAGCCCGGACGCAAGGTGGTGGTGATCGAAGACCTTGTCTCCACCGGCGGCAGCTCGCTCAAGGCGGTGGAGGTGATCCGCAACTCGGGCTGCGAGGTGGCCGGCATGACGGCTATCTTCAGCTATGAGTTCCCCATGGCCGTGAAGCGTTTCCGCGATGCCAACGTGCATCTTGTGCCGCTCTGCACGTATTCCACCATGCTTGAGGTGGCCGAGGCCACGAGCTATATCCAGCCCTCGGAGGCGCTCACGCTGCAGGAATGGCGCAAGGATCCGGCCAACTGGACGCCGAGCCCGCTCAACAACAGTCCGCTCTGACACAAAACAATGACAATATAAAGAAATGGCAACATACTCAAGCGAAGAGGTAAGACTCAACTATCCTGCGGAGAAGGTGTTCGAGAAGCTCTCGAACATGGAGAATCTCCGCAGCCTGCTGGCAAAGGTGCCGGCCTCATCAATTCCCGACGACAAGAGGCAGATGTTCGAGAACCTCGACATCACCCACGACAGCATCACGATTCCCGGCGGCCCGGTAGGCGCGCTCAAACTGCGTATGTCGGAGCGCAAGGCTCCGTCGCTGGTGAAGCTCAGCGGCGAGGGCACTCCCGTGCCTCTCGACGTGCTCCTGCATATCACTCCCGACGGAGAGGGAGCCTGCCGTGCGCGCATAGACCTCGACATAGCCATCCCGGCGATGCTGAAGCCTATGGTCAACGGGCCCCTCACCCATATGACGTCGCAGATGGGGGATGTGCTCCGACATCTCACCATCTCGTGATATGGCGCGCAGACTGATAAAGGAATCTCTGGCGGCAGTGGCCGTCATTTTGCTGGCGGCATTGCCGGGGTGCGGGAGCGTTGACGACGACCGTATCCCGGCAATGGCGGTAAGCGTGAACATCTCCGGCATGGGGATGTGGAACACTTACGGCGTTTCCGGCTACGGGCAGTCGCGCAGATTTATCCTGAGCTCCACGCGCCGCGAGCCGACAGGATTCCCCTACACCCAGACGAGCTCTACGGGATTCGGCGGCATCCTGCTCATCAGCGGCATCGACCCCTTTTCGGGAGATTCGTCGCCGTTGGCCTACGACCTGGCCTGCCCGGTGGAGCGCAAGCCTGACGTCAGGGTGAATGTGGAGGGTGAGCTTTACGAGGCGGTATGCCCGGTCTGCGGCTCGCATTACGACGTGACCATGGGCGGCGGAGGCCCCCTTTCGGGGCCGGCCGCAGAGGGGAAATATAAATACGCGCTCCGGAGATACCAGTGTCTGCCGGGAATCGACGGAGGGTATCTCATCACCTACTGACCATCAATCAGCTTATTTAACCGCGACAACAGGGAATGGGTCTGTTAGAAAGCATATTCTATATGATGTGGCGTGGAATCGCCATAGGCATCATAATGTCGGCTCCGATGGGGCCGGTGGGAATCCTGTGTATCCAGCGCACCCTTGACAAGGGGCGCCGCACGGGTCTCTACACCGGTGTCGGGGCGGCCCTATCCGACCTTTTCTATTGCATCCTGACAGGCTTCGGACTGTCGTTCATCGAGGAGTTTCTGGAGAAGAACCAGGAGATAATCCAGCTTGTGGGAAGTATTGTGCTTATAGGGTTCAGCGTCTATCTGTTCAAGAAAAACCCTGCGCGGAATCTGAAGAAACCGGTCGAGGCGGTGAGGGAATCGAAGGGGAAGGCCATTCTCGGCGGCTTCCTGTTCACATTCTCCAACCCGCTGATACTGTTTCTGGTGATAGGGCTTTTCGCCCGCTTCAACTTCCTGATGCCTGAGATCCGTTTCTACCATTATATCATCGGATTCGCTTTCATATTCGCCGGAGCCATGATGTGGTGGTGGATGGTCACTTTCTTCGTCGACAAGGTTCGCGCCCATTTCAATCTGCGCTCGATGTGGCTTATCAACCGCATCATCGGAGTCATAATCCTGCTTTTCGCAGTGGTAGGCATAATCACCGGAATCGTCAGCCTGACCTCTCCGGCCGGTGCGCAGGTCGCGGCCCATTACAATCGGTGCCGAGGCTACGGGGCGTTCCCCGGGGCGGCTGCAGACGTGCTTACGATGGAGAATGCTGCGGACAGTCCTGTATATAGCCTGGCGGCTCTTCCGGCATTGCCCGACAGTCGCCATACGCGCAATTTCTCATTGAAGTTCAAGTGTGCCGACCTTCATAACGCTCCCGGTCGCAAGTACCGGTATGTCTGTTCCGACGGAAGCTCCCGGAGTGTCGAGAGCCCACCCTGGGGTATTGCCGTGCAGACCTCTGACGGAGAGTCGATTTCGATAGATTTCAGATGTTCGGAAGAGGGGAGCGACGGCATATCGACATCCACGGCCATGACAGTGACCGCGTTTGGAGACGTCTCAGGACACCCGGTTCCGTTGGCAAGTGCCAGTCTGGAGTCGGGTGTTGATCTTTACGAAGGGGAGAACATTTTCTATCTGCGTCGCGAAGGCGACAGATGGACGCTCTCGGGCGGTAACCGTGGCTCGGACAATATCCTGGATTTCATATATCCGGCCTGGCCGGTGGAGAAGGCAGGATTCAGGGTTACTCCTGGAGGCAAGGCTGTGTTCAGCGACATCACCCTTGTGTCATATCCTGACCTGGCTGCGGAAACTCCTGATGCCAGGTTTGCCGACAGTGGTTTCATGGAGTCGCTCATCTCTTCGGAGGATGCTGTGGAGGGTATATGGACGCTTTTCGACCACAGTGTGGATCTCTCGCTGCTACGTCTCGGCGGAGACTATACGCTCGGAATCGTGAATGGCGGCGACGGCTACGATATGATATATCTCGACGGCGCCAGGACCGGGCGTGGGGAATGGCGCCAGGGCTTAAGGAAGGGACGGCTTTTGAACACGCCTTTCGGGGATGTCTTCAATGTGGAATGGCGCGACGCGGAGGGTCTGGAAATGAGCGAGGGAATCAAGGCGCAGTATGACGCAGCCACGGCGACCATCACCATCCACTTTCCGGCGCAGGGCTCGGAGCTGAGGTTCAGACGCGTGAGGTGACGTAAGGATAGACGGGTGGGAAACCTGTTTTGTAAAAATCAATATATATTGGTTAATAAAAGTTATAGAGCAGTCTTACGTTTAAACGTCTGTCCGGTATGGCGGTCAATGATAGCGAACGCCGGGACGGGAAACCGCCCGGATGAATGGGATAAGTAACCAAGTAACAACAGAAATCAATTAAGGAAAAGATAGATGAAGAAACTGATTTTCACTCTTGCGATCGCCGCGATGCTTCCGGCCGCCGCTTTCGCTCAGTCGAACAGCAACAACGGCAATTGCTGCAACACAAAGTCAGAGAACTGTGCGGCAGCCGTATGCAACGGCCAGAATACATGCAACGGCCAGAATGTATGCAATCCTGACAGCGTATGTCCGGCCCAGTGTGCTCAGACCCAGTGCGCCCAGGCGCAGAACTGTCCCGAGGGGCGCGTATGCCACAAGGACGGCAAAAGGCATCACAAGGGGAACAAGAAGGTTGCCCGCGCCGACCGCCGCTTCAATGGCGAGGTATGCACAGAGAGGGGCAATTGCGACAGGTTCGCAGGTCTTGACCTGACTCCCGACCAGCAGAAGGCTCTGCAGACTCTCCAGGAGAACCGCCGCGCCGAGCAGAAACTTGCCCGCGAGCAGGCAAAGGCCGACAAGAAGGAGTCGCGTGAGGCACGTCGTGCCAAGGCTGCCGAGAGCCGTGAGAAATATCTTGCCGAGGTGAAGAAGATTCTTACTCCCGAGCAGTACACCAAGTTTCTCGAGAACGGTTTCGCCTTCAAGAACAAGAGCCTGAAGCAGAACCGTCCCCTGAAGGCACAGCGTCTGCAGCCCGTGCAGAAATCACAGACTGTCAAGGCCGACAAAAAGTAGGGTTGGATCCGGCATAGCCGGTTTCTTACGACATAAAGACTTGTTTAAAGCAGTTTGGAATAAGGATAAGTTGGTAATAAGAAGACATTAAGGTTAAATTGATTAGGTTAATTTGAAAATGGGGGCCGTGCTTAGGCACGCCCCCATTTGGTAGTGTTTCACTGAGTGT
>DKYZ01000029.1:0-5970 GCA_002493515.1 Porphyromonadaceae bacterium UBA7087
CATTTACTGAATATCCCTAATTATCCGGCTATTCTGCAAATTTAATCTGAGAAGGGTGCATACAGGACAGCGATGGCAATTGCTGCGACGGTAGCGAAAATCTTCCGTGTTGATTGTCGTGGATATTGTTTTTTTGCCTAACTTTGCGAAAAAATGCGAATTATGGATATGTTATTAGGATTTTTGTTTATATTGGTCATAGTGGCTATTCTCGGTTCTGTGACCGGAATAAGCATATATTTCGAGAAGAAAAAGAAAAAACGCAAAAAGCGGGAATTTGATGAGATGCTTGTGCATGTCAGGGAACGGGCACAACGGGAACGTCTCGCGAAAGAGAGGGTAGAGGAATCTTGGCCAGTACCGGTGGATGAGGTTTCCGCTTTTTTAGGTTGCAAGTGTCGGTTTATTAGAAAAGGTAAAGGCTGTGAACTCCTTGATGCCTATGATTCGGAATTGGAGAGAGGCAGGAAGGAGGGTTTCCTCCCGGTTCTGGTTTCGGTCGGTTTCTATAAGCAGATGCTTGAATCCGAGCTGGATTGCGGCATGACTATGGCTGAACAGCGGCAGAAAGCCAAGAGTATAATAGCCGATGTCAGGGAAGAGAAAATCCTCTCGGCATATCTGTCAGAACATATGCCTGATGATGCCGTGGTCAACGGGGAAGGGGGAGACTGTGACATGGCTGAGGAACCGGAAGTCGATGATCTCATGCAGCCTGCATCCCCGGGAGAGGCTTTCATAATTGCGGAATTGCCGGTGGAGCGACCGGAGGATATATTTGCCTGGATTCCCGTCGGCGGATGGAACGAATGTCCCGACCTGGATGTCCATGTAGCGTTCGCGAGACACTGGCATGAGAAATACGGAGCCATACCGGCCTCAATAACAGAAGATACGATCGAATATGTGGTCAGAAAGCCTTTGGACAAGATTGAGGCAAAGAGAGTGGCTTGCGAGCAATACGCCTACAGCCCGGACATAGTGGAGCAGGGCACTCCGCTCCCTTGTCTCGCTGATCTGCTCTCCCGCACCCGCGTCTGGTTCTTCTGGTGGGACTGACCTCCGGTTCCCTCCTTTCGCTCCTTTTCGGTTCCCTTTCCATGCGTTAGTCCGTTCCGTGTCCGGGGCTTCAACCCCGGAATCCCGGCTCCAACCCCGGATAAGGATGAAGAATCGGCTGCAAAGTTGTGGTTTTTCAGTAGTTTTTTGTAATTTTGCAAGTTGAAACCCTAAGAAGAAAAAAGCAAGCCACATGATTGAGAAAATCAATAAAATAAAGGAGGAGCTTGCCGGCCTCAAGGCAGCCAATGCTGCCGAGGTAGAACAGCTCCGCATCAAATATCTGAGCAAGAGGGGTGAGATTTCCCTTCTGATGAACGATTTCCGCAGCGTCCCGGCCGAGCAGAAGCGTGAGCTGGGACAGAAGCTCAACGAACTGAAGAACTACGCCACCGAGCGCATAAACGCCCTGAAGGAATCCTTCGCGGCCCAGGCTGACAACGCGGCAGCTGACATCGACCTGACCCGCACCGCCACCCCGATGCCCGTCGGGAGCCGTCATCCCCTCTCCACCGTGAAAAACGATATGCTGCGCATTTTCGCCGGCATGGGATTCACAATCGCCGAGGGTCCCGAAATTGAGGACGACTGGCATGTCTTCTCATCGCTCAACTTCCCCGCTGACCATCCGGCACGCGATATGCAGGACACATTCTTCATCGCACGTAATCCGGCTGACATCCTGCTGCGTACCCATACCTCATCCGTGCAGACCCGCGTGATGGAGAAGACTCAGCCGCCTATCCGTATTGTCTGTCCGGGACGGGTATACCGCAATGAGGCGATTTCCGCCCGTGCCCACTGTTTCTTCCATCAGGTGGAAGGTCTTTATATCGACAAGAATGTCTCGTTTGCCGACCTCAAGCAGGTATTGCTCTATTTCGCAAAAGAGATGTTCGGGGCGCAGACCAAGATCCGTCTCCGTCCATCGTACTTCCCCTTCACCGAGCCGTCGGCCGAGATGGACATCAGCTGCGACCTCTGCGGCGGCAAAGGATGTGCTTTCTGCAAAGGCACTGGCTGGGTGGAGATTCTCGGATGCGGCATGGTTGACCCCAACGTGCTTGAGGCATGCGGCATAGATTCCAAGGTATATTCCGGCTATGCGTTCGGAATGGGTATCGAGCGCATCACCAACCTCAAATACAGGGTGAAAGACCTGCGTATGTTCAGCGAGAACGACGTGCGCTTCCTCCAGGAGTTCGAGGCTGCCAGATAACGGAGCCCAGGCCATGACTCAGAAAGAAAGATATGAAGGTGTGATCGGCTGGTTCAAAGAGAACCAGTCTGATCCCCGCACGGAACTGGAGTATGACACGCCGTTCCATCTTCTGTTGTCGGTGATACTCTCGGCTCAGTGTACCGACAAACGTGTCAATATGGTGACGCCCCCTCTTTTCGAGGCTTATCCGGATCCGGCATCGCTCGCCAGGGCGACCGAGGAGGAGGTGTTTCCCTATATAAAGAGCGTCACCTTTCCCAACAACAAGACGCGTCATCTGATACGTGCTGCCAAGGTGCTGGTGGAGGAGTTCGGCGGAGAGATGCCTTCCGACATCGACTCTCTGATGAAGCTGCCAGGGGTAGGGCGCAAGACCGCCAACGTCATGCTGGCCGTAGTCTGGAACAAGGCTGCCATGGCTGTCGACACCCATGTCTTCCGTGTCAGCAACCGGATCGGGCTTACCACCGACAGCAAGACTCCGGAGGCCACGGAAAAGACTCTGGTGAAAAATATCCCGTCGGAGTTGCTCTCACGCGCCCACCATTGGCTGATTCTCCACGGACGCTACGTATGCAAGGCCCGTAAGCCCGAATGCCAGGAATGCGGCATCCGCCAATGGTGCAGGATGTACACCTCCCGTTGACTATTCTATTATCCAGTCAGTCAAGGCTCTTGATACTGTTGAGAAATTCGCGCCGATGATGAATTTCTGACGTGGGTCGGCTGCGTATGGTTCTGCATAACCTTTGGAGTGTATCTGCTTGATGGCTTCGCTTGGCGTGGAGTCGGTTTTGAACTCGAATATGTAGACGAATCCAGGAGTTTCAGCAATCATATCGGCGCGGCCCCTGGCGGAATGTATCTCTGTGCGCACCATCATACCGATCATTTTGAAAATGATTGCCATTATATTCTGGAAATGAATCTCCTTATCAGGCTCTGTCTCTGATGATGTGTCGGCAATCAGGCTCTGAAGGCGGAGCATGAAATCCTCGGGTTGTCCTTTTCTGATGTCATCTGCAAACCGGTGTAGATCGAATGTCGAGCGGTATGGCTTGATATTGAGGTAGTTTTCCCATAGCGATGACCAGAAACCCTCCTTGACCTCGATGTTCGGGAAGCGGAGTATAAACTGGCGCGTCTCATCGTCGTAGGAACCGATTGTGAGATAGCCTGCCTGATAGAGCAGCGGTATAATGTCGCGCCGCATGATGGAGATGTCGGCAAGCTGGTTTTTCGTCCTTCTTGCTCCGTCAATTTCAGTGAGAGGAAAGACATGACGTTTCAATAGCCCGGCGAGATAATCGGGAGTGCCTGTCTGATTCCAGTATGTGCCGATCTCATTTGCATCGAAAGCGAGAAGAACGCTAAACGGATTGTAGATTCCCTCGCTTTCCGCGCTGAAATGATAGCCGTCGTAATAATCCTTGAATAATTTCCACACCACGTCATTCGACAATTTTCTATTTCTGGCGAAATCCTCCACAGAATCTGTGAAGTCGCGTCTGAACTCCGTCTCGGATATTCCATATGCTTGCTCGTTATTATTCTGACATGCAAATTTAGGAATAAAAGAGGGTCTCTCCAAATTTGGCTTGCCTATTCGGTGCAATGTCGGTGTAAAATATTTATATGGTCACAGGTGGTAGGTGAGCATCAGCTTGAGGCCGAACTGGTCGCTGGTGATGATGGGGCCGTCCGTGCCTGACATGTTTCCGTATTGGTCTGTAAAGCGGAGAGATATGTCGGGATAATGAGAGTAGCGACGGTACCAGTCGAACGATAGGGTGGCGTAGAGGCGTGTGAATATACGGTAGTTGGCGTGGATGTTGAGGTTGAAGAAGGAACCGTTGCTGCGGTCCCCCTGGATGTTGAGCGGCCGTCCGTCCGGACCGGTGAAGTTTCCCTGGTCGCGGTAGCCGTCCCAGGTGTATAGCCGGAAGAAGCGGGCGTCGGCTCCGGCATTGAACCGCTTGCGCGGCATGTTGAAGTTGAATCCCCCCTTGAGCGAGAATCCGGAGCCCCAGTTGTAGTTGCGGTGGTAGAAGCGGTAGAAGTCGCTCAGTATGCCGCCGAGAATCACTGCGTTGACGTGGGCGTAGGCATCAAGTCTCCATCTGTTGCACTCCGTATGCTGCAGGGTCAGGCCGCCCCCGATCGAGGCCGGCGTACCGAATTTATATGGCACCTGACATGGCATAAGTGGTAAGGCGGGTTGTTCTTTCGATATCGTGTCGGAGTCGAAATAGTCGAAATGCTGATACATCCCGATGCTCAGGTCTGTTTTGTGCGTGTCGATGAGGCTGCGCGAGAGCAGACGTCCCATTATCTCCACGCGGCTCAGAAGCGGCTGCGTCTTCATGACGTCCAGATCGAGCAGGAAGGAGAAATAATCGTAAGGATGACGGGTCTCCGGACTGAAACGGTCGCCGTATTCGAGATAGATCCTTGCGGAGAGGCCGGCCTTGGCCATGTCGTCGCCGTTGTGGAATACGAGCAGCCGCGGGCCGAGCGAGAATGCGACGGTAACGGGAGGTGTGCCGAAACGTCGCCCGGTCGTGGCGCGGTGTTCCCAGGCTCTTCCAGTCACCAGCCGCGTGAATCCGCGCATCGGGCTCACGATGAAGGCCGCGAGTTCCCTTCCGAAGCGTTCCTCGCCACGGCTGCGGTCGTCGAGGATGACGTCTGCCGTCCGATAAAGGGCCTCTCCGATGGTGGCTCCCCCAATCGGGGTTGCTATGATGTCGTTGGTGGAGGGATATTCGCATTCCATGAACATCTCCCACATCGCGCTTCCGGCTATGGCGAACAGTTCCGACTGCCAGAAGTTGTAGCCGTTGCTGCGTCCCGCATTGTAGAAGAGGGAACCGTTGTATGGGTGCGCGAACATGTTGGTGCCGAGATGGTCGTTGTCCCATTCGAAGCCGTGCCGGAAGTTCTCCTTTATTGTCTCCCAGGATATGTAGGCGTAATGTCCTTTCTGGACGTAGCGGTCGAATGCCCACAGACCGATGTTTAACCCCAATGTTTCGGCCGACGCTCGCCAGAAAGCCTTCTTCTCCAGGCGTGCCACGTCGAGGCTGTCGGAAGCTTTCGGTCGTGCCACGTATCTGCGGAGGTCGCGAAACCAGGCGGATGTGTCGGGAAGGCAGTCGCCGGTGTCGTCTTGGCTGGAGGCTTTGGCGGGAAACATCAGCAACAGGGCTGTAAATATGGTCAGGAATAGTCTCATATGTATCGTCATGACGTCGGAAAGTGGGTTTACCCCCACATGAAAAGGGATGTGGAATGCAAAATTACAAAGAATGATATAAAAAAACGCTCCTTCTCCGAAGGAACGTCGCCTCATCGGGAGCGGACTCCTCTGGTCCGCTCCCGGCTCAGTGTTGTTTCTCAGCCTCGTGGAGGTAGAGTTCGGCGCGCGCCATGCAGTAGCAGGCGGTGCGATACCACTGAGCCATCTTTCTGATTACATTGCTCATAATGCAAAAAAATAAACCTAAACCAATCAGCCGCCTCTGCGGCTGCAATCTTTTTTACCTTGCAAACGACCTGTATGACCTATCGTTTGCCTTTAAAACGCTGCAAAGTTATAAAATGTTTTAAAACTATGTTGTAAAACATATAAATATTTTTCGTAAAATCTTGAAAAATATAAAATTGTCATCGTTGTGTTGCATTTGTAA
>DKYZ01000029.1:6321-50750 GCA_002493515.1 Porphyromonadaceae bacterium UBA7087
TTACAAATGCAACACAACGATGACTTGATGGAACCGATAAGGGGAAACTTGGGTTTACATCTTCATAAGTGATGAGCCGTTGTCGGAGTTGTTGAGGTTGCGGCGTGCAGAGCGGAAAATCGAGCCGAAGTCGAGCGAGTAGCTCAGCGAGAGCACGATCATGTTGCCGTTGTTCTTTATATAGCGGTCGTTGACGGCTGGATTGGTCGGGGAGTAGCTCCACGACGGGTAGCGTGTACCCTTCTTGTCGAACATATACATCCAGTCCACACCGAGAGTAAGATGTGAATTCGGCCTGTACTCCACGCTGAGCGCATCGCCGTTCTCCTCCTTCCCCACATAGTGTCCGGAGAGATACTTTCCAGGAAACTTGCGCCAGTAGGATATGGTGACAGGGCCTTTGTTCCACCACACCGACAGGTTGCCGTTGACCGACGTGAGATGATGGCTCCAGCCCGGACCCGCGTTTTCATAATGGTCAAGGCTGATGGTGGCGTTTGCCCCGAAGCCATAGATGTCGCTGATCCTCAGGCTCAGGGCACCGAAGAAGGAGTCTGCCTTGTCGGCGTTGATTGACTGGGAGAGGAATTTGCGGTCGCCCATATAGATAATGTCGCTTACAACCGGGTTTGTAACATGGCTGTAGAACAGTGAGAGTGTGGCTGTGAACTTCTTGTGGCGGAACGTCGGATACAGCTGGTATTTGAAATATTCGGCCACTTTCAGGTCAGGATTTCCGTTTAAGATGAGATAGGGGGAGCTTTGCTGCGGATAGTCGGTCAGTGCGGCCAGCGAGGGGATGGAGGGGGAGTACTGGAACGCTCCGGTCAGGCTCCATTTCGGGGAGATGGTCCATGAGAGCTGCACGGTGGATAGATTACGGATGAAGTGGCGTTTGTTGAGGTCGTTCTTCACCCAGAAAAGCTTCGCACCGGTTGCCAGTGAGATATACACCGGGCCAGCCTGCTGGCCGAAACGCGCGTAGATATAGTTGTTGTTCTCGGTCAACACCGGTTTGTAGTCTGAATCCAGATACGTGTTGCGGGAGTGGGAGAGCGTGTTCTGGAACCCGCCCGACAGCGACGTGCGGTCGCTGAAGCTGTGGGTGTAGCTTATTTCAGTGATCAGCGAGCGCCGGCGGTTGTCCACATTCATTATATAGGTCTCGGAGATATCATTTGGCTCACCGGAGAATATATATGTGTTGTCGCGGCGGTAGTCGTCGGAAGAGAGTGTGCCTACCACCTGCGCCTCCAGAGAGTTCTTTTCGTTGAAGTCGCGGCGGAAGAATATGTCAAGCGAGGGGGAGAACTGCTTGCTGCGCGATATGTTGTCGGTGTCGTATTCGCCTAAGAAAGTGTCTTTGGTGTGGCCGTATACGGTTCTTTTGTCGGAGGATATTCCGGCATTGAAGGTTGCCGTGAGCAGTGTCTTCATGTCCGGGCTCCAGGCGTATTTGAGCTGCAGATTGTTGGTGAGGTAGTTGAAGGGATTGCGGTCATTCTCCAGGAGGTCTACACGGAAGTCATCGCCGATGTATGATTGTGACTTGAAGTCATAGACTGCCTGGTAGTTGCGCCATGAAGGACGGTAGGAGAGGGTGAACTGCGATGGACCCTGATGGTATGAGGCCCGGATGCTGGCGTCGACAAAAGCGGTGTTGACCGCGCTTCGTCCCCAGGCGAAGACCTGTCCGCCGTCGTCGCGCTTCTTCAGGGTGATGTTTATCAGACCGCTGACCCCCTTGTCGGCATATCTGGCCGGTGTCATCCTGGAGTATTCTATTTTCAGGATGTCTTTTGGCTGCAGGGCGTTGAGGTCGTCAAGCGAGGATGGCACCCCGTTGATGAGGATCATTGGCTGGCCGCCGTCCACGGCTATCGTGCGGTTGATCGGGTTTGCCTCCAGGCCGGGAAGGGGCAGCTTCTCAAGCAGCCGTATGGATGTGGCCGAAGCCCTTACATCGGCTCCGGAAGGGAATATGATTGTCCGGCCTTTGCTGTCGATTGCGGAGCTTCCGGTGACTGTCACCTCGCTGAGGGTCACGGCGTCGGAGAGGAAGATCGGGCCGGCGTCCACGTTTCCTGAACCGTTCTCGATGATTATCTCGGCAGGGGAGAATCCGGCCATGGATATGTTCAGCGTCAGCGGCGTTTTTCTGTCGGTGGTGAGCGAGAATGCTCCGTTCTGGCCGGTGATGGTGGAGGAGAGGGTCGTCCCCTCGGTTCGGAGTTCACAGAGGGCGCCAGGTATTGCGGTGGAATCGTTTTCGGCATATACCGTGCCCTGGATCTGGCGCGCGTGGGCCGGAACGGCGGTCGCGGCTGCTAAAATAAAGGTGGCAAGAGGATATCGCATAATGACTCGTTTTGAAATTTTTTTGCAAATTTAAACATAAACTTCAAATGGCAAAGAAAAAACAGGAGAAAAAACGAAAATTTTAGTTTTGGAACCAAACGCCGATAGCCCGCGTTTAAAAAATTATAAGACTTATAAGACATATAAGACTTATAAGATTCATAAGACTTATAAGATTCATAAGACACATACGTTACATAAGACACATCCTCTCACACATCAGACCAAAACAGACCACAATGGATACACTACGCCATGAATTAGAACAGATTGTTAGCGGCGACCGGGTGCTCGACAACGAGCTCTGGCGCGAGATTTACGGACGCGACGCGTCCTATTTCAAGATAATACCGGAGGCCGTGATGCGTCCGCAGACTACGGAGGAGGTGCGCCGGATAATGGCCCTCGCCACACGTCGCGGACTCAGCGTCACCTTCCGCACGGGGGGCACGTCGCTTTCCGGACAGACCGTCAACAAAGGTATAATATGCGAGTTGCGCAACGGCTGGCACCGCTATGAGATACGCGACGGCGGAAAGAAGATATGGTTCGAGCCAGGGCTCACCGCAGCGCAGGTAAACGCATATCTGAAGCCCCACCATTGCCATATCGGTCCTGACCCCGCCTCGAAGAGCGCGGCCATGATGGGGGGCGTCCTGGCCAACAACAGTTCCGGCATGGAGGCCGGCGTCAGATACAACTCATATCATACCATGGCCTCCATAGAGTTTGTGCTTGCCAACGGCCATCAGTATAATTCCGGCGTGGAGGCCGACCACGGGCGCTTCCGCGAGCAGGAACGGGAACTTTGCAAAGGCCTTCTCGAAATCCGCGACACAATCATGCGCAACGACCGCATGCGCGACAAAATCGTTGAGAAATACAAGATCAAGAACGTCACCGGCTATGGGATGAACTCGTTTGTGGACTATGAGGACCCCCTCGACATCTTCAGCCATGTGCTCATCGGTTCGGAGGGCACGCTCGCCTTTATCGTGAGCGCAGAGCTCAACACACGTCCGCTTCACAATGTCTACAGTTCGTCGCTGCTTTATTTCCCCGACGTGGTGTCGGCGGCCGCATCGGCCGACTGGCTCGGCCAGAGCGGTGCCATTGCCGTGGAGATGATGGACTATGCCTCGCTGCGCAGCTATATGGGAAAGGACCTCGACCGTCCGAGAGGGACCACGGCCATGCTCATCGACTACGGCGCGGACTCCCCGGAGGAGATGCGCGAGCTCACGTCGCGCCTGGAGCCCCAGATAAGGCGGCTCGGAAATCTCGCCGACATGGATCCCTTCTCCACCACTGTGGAGGAACGTGCGGCGCTGTGGCAGATGCGCAACGGCATCTTCCCGTGTGTGGCGGGAGCAAGGGTTCCGGGTGCAACGGTGGTGCTGGAGGATGTAGTATCGCCGGTGAACGTGCTTCAGGATCTCGTCGGGGGTACGCAGCGTCTGTTTGAGAAATATGGATACCAGGGTGCGATCTTCGGGCACGCACGCGACGGAAATATACATCCGCTGCTCACCTCGCCGATGGATACCGGCAAGCATACCGACAATTTCCGCCGTTTTATGGATGATTTCGTCGACCATGTGCTGAGTCTGAACGGTTCGCTGAAGGGTGAGCACGGCACGGGCCGCGCCATAGCTCCCTTCGTGGCCAAGGAATGGGGCGACGACATATATGCCCTGATGAAGAAGCTGAAACATCTCGCCGACCCGGGCAACGTGCTCAATCCCGGAGTCATAATCAATGATGATCCCGACGCCTTCATCGAGCCGATGAAGCATATGCAGCTCTTCGGCCATGAGATGGGGTATGACAAGGCAGACATGTGTATGGAGTGCGGCTACTGCGAGCATGTGTGTCCTACACGCGACATCACGCTGACTCCGCGCCAGCGTCTCCAGGCCCACCGCATAATGAAGTCGCATCCTGGCGACAAGGAGATTGAGAAACAGTATTATTTCATAGGGGAGGAATCGTGCTGCACCGACGGCTCGTGTCAGGTGCCCTGCCCGATGAGCATAAATACGGGTATTGTGACCGATGCCGACCGTGCCGCCATCTACAGCAAGGCTTTCAAGGGGATACTGACGAAGTCGGCCGCCCATTACGGGACGGTGGAGTCGGCGGTGCGTGGCATGCTGAAGTTTGCCGTGGCAACTGAGAAGGTGGTGTCGCCGTATCCGTTGATATGGGCCACTGATTTCATGCACCGCATGTATGACAAGGTGCCCCACTGGTCGAGACATTTTCCGTATCCGGCACGTCTGCATTACCGTGAGCTGGAGAATCCCGACTGGATCTATTTCCCGGCGTGCGTCACCCGTATCTTCGGGGCTTCGTCGATAAAGGGGAAGGACGACCTGATCACTGTCGTGCTCCGTGTGGGCGACAAGGCGGGGCTGAGGGTCGCCGTGCCTAAGAGTGTGCATGGCATCTGCTGCTCGCAGATCTGGGAACATAAGGGTGACCCGGAGGGTCAGCGCGTGATGGCGGAGAAGACGGTGGAGTGTTTCTACAGGGTCACGGAAGGTGGCCGCATTCCTATTTTCTGTGACACGACTTCCTGCACCCACACCATGCTCTCGTCGATGAAAGAGGCGTTGGGCAAGGATGCGAGGGAGAAATTCGACAAGCTGCGGATCATCGACATAACACAGTGGCTGGCGGATATCGTTCTGCCGAGGGTTACGGTAGACCGGCCGAAGAGCAAGGTACTGCTGCATCCCACGTGCGCTGCCACTATAATGAACCTGCGGGGCGCCATGGAGAAGGTGGCGCGGGCCTGTGCCCGCGAGGTTGTGGTGCCGGTCAACACGCACTGCTGCGGCGCGGCGGGCGACCGGGGCTTCCTGTATCCGCAGGTGGCGAAGTCGGCTGTGGCCGACGAGCGTGCCGAGATTGGCGACGCCGTGTTCGACGGCTGCTACTCCCTGGCCCGCACGTGCGAGATCTCGATGCAAGACACCATGGACCGCATCTACGAGTCGCTCCCCTACCTTGTGGACGAGACAGTAAGCTGAAATAATTTGCTTATTTGCTGCCGTTTGGTTAAATTTGCAGGATGGGTATAAAAAAGTTAAGCTTTGTTTTCTGCATCGTTTTGTTTAGCGGTGGATGTGTCGCCGACGAGGAGCCTCGTAGCTATGTGGCGCCTGGCGACACGTTGCCGTATTTCTCTGTGGTGATGGACGACGGGGAGCCGCTGACCACAGACTCGCTTCGCGACTCTCCCTCGCTCGTCATGTTTTTCACGACAGGGTGTCCCGACTGCCGCGCCGCGCTCCCGGTGGTGCAGGCTCTCCATGAGGAAAGACCTGAATTGAGAATCGTATGCATATCCCGGCAGGAGGGAGCGTCAGAGATTGAGACTTATTGGCGCGACAACCATCTGACGCTTCCATATTCCGCGCAGACCGACCGCCGGGTCTACAGCCTCTTCGCCTCCTCGGGAGTGCCGCGCATCTACACCGTCGACTCACGACTGACCGTCACAGCCGTATTCGACGATTCATCCATCCCGACGCTTGAACAGCTCGTCTGCGTCTTGTATGGCGGATCGATTTGAAGATGGCTGCTGACTGTGATGGCGCTTTACTTAAGAAATGGAAATGGTGTCTGCGAACCCAGGGACTTTGCAGTGCGTTATAACACAAACACTTAAATTTTGATATTATGGCTGTGTTAGATGATTTGAAAGAGAAGGCTGCCGGACTGATGAGCAATGAGAACGTCAAGCAGGCGGTAGAGAAGGCGAAGGAGTTCGCCCAGAGCGAGAAGGGCCAGGAGACTATCCAGAATCTCAAGGAGAAGGCCGAGGACTTCATCTAGGAGAAAACCGACGGCAAGGGAATCTTCGGATTCGGAAAGAGCGACGGGAAATAAAGTGAGACTACAAAGCAAGACATGGGCCGAACCAGATGGATGGTGCGGCCCATGTCTTGCTTTGTCATCCTGGTTATCTCAAAATCTCTGACTCGTATTCGGCCTCCGTGCCGGCCAGAGACGACACAACAGGAGCCGGCTCAAACGACCGGGCATATTGATATGGTTCTGAACTTGCGGCAAACTCGGAATTGTCGGAGCTTACCAGCGAGACACATATAATGCAGATGCAGAACAGACATCCGATGCATAGCAGCCAAAGAAGACCGTCAACCCTCGGGAAGCGTCTCGTGTAGGAATTTTCTTCATTGGTTTTCATAATCCTGCGGTTTTAAGTTTGTGTATAATCTCGATTCACAGACAATTTCTCTGTCGATTGTATAATTTAAACAAACAAATGCTAAAAAGGTGTTACGACGGGATGTTAAAAATGTTTTTCCTAAACCGAGCGGCAAGAGGGGCGTTATACCTATATCTATTCTCACTCTATGACTTACATGAAAAACAAACGCTATGACTGAGACACAACCCAAGGAATATGACGTGATAATCATAGGTGGTGGCGCCACGGGCGCCGGCATCGCACGCGACTGCGCCATGCGCGGTCTGAAGACTCTGCTCATAGAGCGACTCGACTTCACCGCCGGAGCGACGGGACGTAACCACGGATTGCTTCACAGCGGCGCGCGTTACGCGCACACTGACCCGGAATCGGCAGCGGAGTGCATACAGGAAAACATGATACTCAAGCGCATCGCACGCCATTGCGTCGACGACACCGGTGGGCTGTTCGTCACACTGCCTGAAGATAGCCTTGAATATCAGGATGCTTTCGTCAAAGACTGCCTCTAGGCCGGAATACAGGCGGATGTGATCGACCCCAGGGAGGCCGTGAGGATGGAGCCGGGCGTCAATCCCGACATCATCGGCGCAGTAAAGGTGCCTGACGGGAGCGTGGACCCTTTCCGCCTCACCACAGCCAACATACTCGCCGCACGCCTCAACGGTGCGCACGTAATCACGTATCATGAAGTGACGGGATTCGTAATGAACGGCAACCGCATCACCGGAGTGCATACCCGCAGCAACAAGAACGGCGAGAAATCCACCTATTACGGCCGCGTCACCATCAACGCATGCGGCATCTCTCGTCTGCGAGTGCGAGCAGGTGAGCGTGGCGGAGGTCTCAGCGGCCTCACCGCAGCCATAGAATCGGCGAAGTCCGGCCGAAAGACAGCCATCGTCACCACAGGCCAGAGTGCCCTCCACTTCTGGTCAGGCTCTTTCGAGTTCCTCTGCTCCATGAGGGGAGAGGAGGTGATTGAACGCCCTGTGGAGCGTGCCGAAAGTCTGCCCGACTCACATCCCTATAAGAAAATAGGCACCCACCGCACGCGCCGGCTCCTGGAGCGTGTGCAGCCCCTTCTGCGCGAGGCGGGTATAAACACCCTCGGAAGCCTCGACCGCAACCATTACCGGCTCACTCCATTCGGATTTCTCAAGCCCGCATGGCTCACACTCGACGAATACCTCTATCTCGACCATACCGACGACATGGCAGGGAAAAAGACAGCCATAGTCAACATCCTCAGCTACCTTGATTTCTATCCACGCTATCTGAGCAACGGACTGAGGGAACTCGGTGTGGAATGTGTGCTGGCCGATGTCGACATACCCGAACTCGACGTGCTGCGCAAGAGCACTACCGAGATGCGCAGCACCAATATATCGCGCTTCCTGCGCAATGACGCAGTCGACAAGCTCGCCCGGGAAATCGACCGTGTGTCGCGCGACTGTGATGCCGTGATCATGCCGGCTGTGCTCGGAATGTTCAGCGACGACCCGGTGAGACGTCTGCGCCAGGGCGTGAGGCGCCCCATATATTTCGTCGCCACGACGCCGGCGTCGGTGCCGGGCGTCAGATGCCAGCTTAGCCTGAGAGATTACTTCATACGACTCGGAGGAGAGTTCCTGCCGGGCGACACGGTGGTATCGGGAACGGTGAGAAACCACAGACTGGAGAGCATAAGGACCAGGAATTTCGGCGATATGCCCGTCTATGCCGACAATTTCGTGATTTCCACGGGCAGTTTCTTCGGCCACGGACTCATCGCCACCATCGACCGCATCTACGAGCCTGTGCTCGGACTGGATCTTAACGTAGACTGCGGGCGCACCGGATGGTATGAGAAAAATGTGTACGACCCTCAGCCCTACATGGCGTTCGGAGTGGTTACCGACAACCGTTTCAGACCCTCGCTCAAGGGCGAGACCGTGGAGAATCTCTTCGCCACCGGAGCCCTCCTCGGCGGATTCAACGCCCTCAAGGAGGGATCGGGAGCCGGAATCACGCTGGCCACTGCCCTGCATGCCGCCTCAGAGATAACCCGCTGACAAAGGCAGCTACTGTCTAACCATCAATATTTCCAACGCTATGATGACACTACAGCAACAGAATATAAGCGACAATAATTTCGAGTCGTGCATAAAGTGTACCATCTGCACCGTCTATTGTCCGGTGACTGCCGTCAATCCCGATTATCCCGGCCCGAAGCAGGCTGGACCGGACGGTGAGCGATACCGCCTGAAAAAGCCTTTTTTCTACGACGAGGCGCTCAAATATTGCCTCAACTGCAAACGCTGTGAGGTGGCCTGCCCCAACAACGTAAAGATAGGCGACATAATCCAGGCTGCCCGCATAAAATACAGCAACCACAAGCCGTCGCTGCGAGACACGATGCTTGCCAGCACTGACTTCATGGGCTCTGTGGCAACGACCATGGCTCCGATTGTGAATTTCACGCTCGGGCTGAAACCGGTGAAATATGTCATGGACAAGACCCTGAAGATAGACGATCACCGTACCTTCCCCAAATATGCGTCCACGAAGTTCGAGACATGGTATAAGAGGGAGGCGGCCGAGGCTCAGAAAAGCTTCCCGAGACAGGTGTCGTATTTCCACGGCTGCTACGTCAATTACAATTATCCGCAGCTCGGCAAAGACCTTGTAAAGGTGATGAACGCCCTGGGCTACGGAGTCAGGCTTCTCGACGGCGAGAAATGCTGCGGAGTGGCCAAGATTGCCAACCGCCTTATCGAGCAGGCCACCCGCGACGGGGAGAACAACCTCCGGGCTCTCCGTGAGGCCGTGGAGCGCGGCGACGATGTGCTTCTCACATCCTCCACATGCTGCTTCACGCTGCGCGACGAGTATCCCCACCTTCTGCATCTCGACAATTCAGACGTGCGCGACCACATAACCCTGGCAACGCGCTTCATCTACCGTCTGATCGACTCCGGTAAAGGCAACCTGAAATTCAGAAAAGACTACAGGAAGCGCGTCGCCTATCATGTCCCATGCCATATGGAGAAACTCGGCTGGACTATCTTCTCCGAAAAAATGATGAGGATGATTCCGGGACTGGAGCTGATACATCTCGACTCCCACTGCTGCGGAATCGCCGGCACATATGGCTTCAAGAAGGAGAATTATGAATACTCGCAGGGAATCGGAGAGCCTCTGTTCCGCCAGATCCGCGAATGCGGATGCGATTTCGTGGCCTCCGACTGCGAGACCTGCAAATGGCAGATAGAGATGTCTACCGGTATATCCGTCCTCAATCCTATTTCAATCCTCGCGGAGGCTTTGGAATAAAACCAATCTTAAAACCTAAAACCAAAACAAAATATGGAAAAATTCATTTTAGCCCTCGACCAGGGCACAACAAGCAGCCGTGCCATCGTCTTCGACCATGAGGGAAACATCCGCTCGGTGGCTCAACATGAGTTCCCGCAGATTTTCCCCCATTCAGGATGGGTGGAGCATGACCCGCTGCAGATATGGGGCTCGCAGACATCGGTGATAGCCTCGGCTATCTCCTGGAGATAGCCGAGGCTATCTCAAAGATAGGAATCAACGGGCATAACATAGCCGGAATCGGAACCGCCAACCAGCGCGAGACCACAATCGTATGGGACCGCGAGACAGGGGAACCTGTCTACAACACTATCGTCTGGCAGGACCGCCGCACGTCGGAGTATTGTGATTCGCTCGTGGAGGAGGGGCATGCCGAGATGATACGTGAGAAGACTGGGCTTATTATCGACGCCTACTTCAGCGCGACAAAGATAAAGTGGATACTTGACAATGTGCCAGGGGCACGGGAAAGGGCTGAGGTCGGAAAACTCTGTTTCGGGACGGTTGACAGCTGGCTCGTGTCATGCCTGACGCGCCACACAGTTCATGTGACTGATGTATCTAACGCCGCCCGAACGATGCTCTTCAACATCCATACCCTGCAATGGGACGACGACCTGCTCAGACTCTTCGGCATTCCGAAGTCGATGCTGCCGGAGGTAAGGCCCAACAGCGGCATCCTGGGCTACACGACGACAACCATTTTCGCGCATGAGGTGCCTATCGCCGGCATGGCGGGCGACCAGCAGGCCGCTCTCTTCGGGCAGATGTGCGTCAGACCGGGATCTGTGAAAAACACCTACGGCACAGGCTGCTTCCTTCTGATGAACTCCGGCGACAAGCCGATTGTGTCGCAGAACCGTCTGCTGACCACCATCGCATGGAAAATCGGCGAGAAGGTGACATACGCCCTGGAGGGGTCTATATTCGTGGGCGGCTCGGTGGTGCAATGGCTGCGCGACGGGCTTCACTGCATATCCTCGTCAAGCGACGTGGAGGAGCTTGCCGCCTCGGTGCCCGACACCGACGGTGTTTATTTTGTGCCGGCATTGACAGGTCTCGGCGCGCCATATTGGGACCAGTACGCTCGCGGATGCATATCAGGCATCTCGCGTGGCACGACCACCGCGCATATAGCACGTGCCGCGCTTGAGGGTATCGCATACCAGGTCTACGATATAGTGAAGGCCATGGAGCTCGACTCCGGTCTGAAGCTTACGGAACTGAAAGTGGACGGTGGCGCCTCACGCAACAATCTTCTGATGCAGTTCCAGAGCGATATTCTCCAGACGCAGGTGTTCCGGCCGCGAGTGACTGAGACCACGGCATTGGGCGTGGCCTATCTCGCCGGACTTGCAGTAGGATTCTGGGAAAGTATCGCGCAGATTCAGTCGCAATGGCACGTGGAGCATGAGTTCTCGCCCCAGATGTCGCTGGAGAAAGTCGCCAGGGATATCGACGGCTGGCATGACGCGGTGGAGCGCATACTCAACGATAAACGATAAGTGATGAACTATAAGTTTGACTGACATGTAAAGATAATATTATGGAAGCAGTTGAGATTCCTATATTTTTGCAATGTTTCTTTGAGTTCTTGGGAACATATGTGATGATTCTTCTGGGATGCGGCGTCGTGGCGTGCGTGTCGCTGAAAGGGTCGAAAGGATTCGGCGGAGGCTGGGTCGTAGTGACCCTGGCCTGGGGACTTGCCGTGATGTGCGGCGTCTTCATCGCTGGTCCATACACCGGCGCGCACCTGAATCCGGCGGTGACGCTCGGTCTGGCTATGGCTGGAAAATTCGACTGGGGAATGGTGATTCCCTAAATGATCTCGCAGCTGGTCGGCGCATTCCTCGGCGGTCTTACGGTATATCTATTCTATAAGGACCATTTCGACGCCACCGACGGTCCGGGCAGCGAGGAGACGAAACTCGGCGTCTTCGCCACCATACCGGCCATCCGCAACGTGAAGCGCAACTTCATTTCCGAGACGATAGGCACATTCGTGCTCATTCTGGTGATTCTGTTCCTCGCGGAGCGTGGCAACACGTCGGAAGTCGGACTGGGATCCATCGGGGCACTTCCCGTGGCATTGCTGGTAGTAGTCATCGGCATGGCATTGGGAGGCACCACGGGCTACGCCATCAATCCGGCACGCGACCTCGGGCCCCGTCTTGCCCATCATGTATTGAAGATCAAAGGGAAAGGAAGCAGCCAGTGGAGCTACGCCTGGGTACCGATAGTCGGTCCGCTGCTCGGCGCCGCCTTCGCCGTCCTCGTCTTCTACTTCTGCACCCTGATCTATCCCGCCGTATGATAACATGGATGGAAGCTCTGCAAACCCATCTTGACAGCATCAGGCATCACAACGGCATGGGCCGGCGGCTGAAAAACGCCGGTCTCATGCCGTTTGATGTGGATTTGCGTTTTGCATATATCTGAAAAATCTCTAACTTTGCAGTCGGGACGGGAGCTTTCTGGCGGAATAATCGGGATTGATCGGGATTAATTAGGAATAATCGGGATTAATCAGGAATAATCACAACACAGTCAACTTTAAGTAGCATTATGACAACCTTTAGTCAACCAGAATCGAAAAAACTCAGAAAAACCGTTACGCGGGGCTTTCTCAGGCCGCTGCTTGTCGGCTTTCTCAGGCCGCTGCTGGCCTGGGTATGTGTGGCTCTCTCGCTGGCCATGCCTGTGGCCGCGAGTGCCGACCAGCATCCTAAAAGGCTCCTTGTGATAAACTCCTACGGCGAGGGGGCGCCCTGGGCGCAGGAGGTCTATACCCCCGTGCTTCAGGAGATTTCCGCCCATAAGGATATCCGCGTGGAGGTTGTTCATCTCAACAACACCACCATTCATAACGCCAACGACTACGACAAGATGGCGGCGGGACTCTTCGCCCGTTTTGCGGAGCGTCAGCCCGACTACCTTCTGATGTTGGGCAATTTCTCGTTCACGCTGCGCGACCAGATAGTGAAGGAGTGGGGCGACGTGCCCATGCTGCTCGTGGCCATGTCTGACAGTTACGGCCCGAGGGAATTCTACTACACGCGGGCCGACGAGAGGGAAGACACCGTGTGCGGCACGCGCCTGGAGCCGCTCCGCGGGATACGCAACGACTATAACTTCACTCTTGTGGAGACCCCCTGCCTTTACAAGGAGACGGTCGACATGATGGTGCATATGTTTCCCTCGATGGGGAAGCTTGTCTTTCTCGGCGACGCCCTCTACCTCAACCGTCATCTGAGCCACGAGATACGCCGGTATCTCGCCGACCGCTATCCCGACATATCATATGAATGGCTGATGGGAAGCGAGCGCACCGGGCGCGAGCTCCAGAGCTACCTCAACGACAGGGACATGGACACGGGCCTTCTGTTCTCGACCTGGTTTTTCGAACGCACCACAATCCACGGCTATCCGCAGCTGATAGCGGGAGAGGCACGTCTGATAGCGGGCTGCCACCGGCCGGTGTTCGGCCTCAGACACGCTTACCTGAGCTACGGGCTGCTCGGAGGCTGTTTCGTCTCCCCGGACCAGCAGGGGGATTATATCCATACCGCCCTCATGGAGATGCTCGCCGGGCGCGACATGCGGACGGTGCCTTTCAGGGTAGTTGACAAGCATGAGACAGTGGTCAACTACCGTGTGCTGGAGCGCGATGGCCTCTCAGCCCGCATATGTCCCCGGGGAACGGTATTCATCAACCGCCCTAAGACGGCTTGGGAACTGTATCACGCCTATATCATCGCGGCGGTGGCAGTCGTGATTGCGGCGTTTGCTGTGGCGGCGGTAAACCTTGTGTCGCAGCGTCGCAAGATACATATGTTGCGCTCGCGCAGCCGCCTCGTGGAATCGATGCCGATAGCCTACAGCCAGTCGAGGGTGGACTACGGAACCGGCGGAGAGGTGGCCGGTGTCACCTACCACGGCGGCAACAAGAGCTTCAGCGAGCTTGTGGCGGCCAATTCCACCAGCGGCGGCAGAGGATTATTCGAGCGGCCGCTCGTGGCGGAGGCCGTGAAGAGACTTTCGAAGGAGAAGAGCGGCACATCCCGTTTCTCACACCATTTCGACCGTACCGACACATTTTACGATTTCCTTGTCAGCGTCGACCAGAGGGAAGAGGGGAAGGTGAAGGAGGTGAATGTCTTCGCCCTCGACATGACCGACAACCGCAAGAAGGAGGCCCAGCTCGTGGAGGCACGCGAGAAGGCCCTGGAGTCGGAGAGGCTCAAGATGGCCTTCCTGGCCAACATGAGCCATGAGATACGTACTCCGCTCAACGCTATAGTAGGTTTCTCCGACCTTATCAGCAAGACAGGCGACGAGGAGCGGAGGAAGAAATACGGGTCGATAATAGATGCCAACAACCAGCTCCTGCTGAAGCTTATCGGCGATGTGCTCGATGTGGCGAAGATGGAATCGAATACGCTGGAGTTCAATTTCAGGGATACGGAAATCAACGGGCTCATAGAGAACGTGGAGAGCACGATGCGGCTGAAGATGCCGGAGAAGGTGGCTTTCAACTGCGTGTATGCGTTTCCGGAATGCCGTGTGCAGACGGATCCCGACCGTCTGGCACAGGTGCTGGTCAATCTTCTCTCGAACGCTGCGAAATTCACCACCAAGGGCAACATCACGCTCGGTTACGAGCCGAGGGGTGAGGAGGTATATTTTTATGTGCGCGACACCGGTTGCGGCATTCCGCCTGAGAGTGCGGGACGCCTGTTCGAGCGTTTCGTGAAGCTCGACAGTTTCTCGCAGGGCAACGGCCTGGGTCTCTCGATAAGCAAGAGCATCGTGGAGCGTCTCGGCGGCGAGATAGGAGTGGTCTCAGAGGGTAAGGGAAAAGGCTCGCTCTTCTGGTTCACGATAGTCTCGGGAGGAAAGAAGGAAGGAAACAATAATGAAAAGGAAAAGGAAAACGAAAGTGAAAGTGGAAATGACAGACAGTGAGAATATTGAAGCCGGTGTACGGATGGTAGACCTCAACGTGCTGGTGAGCGACCTGGAGAAGCGCGTGAGGGGAGATGTGGCGCCGCAGACTATGCTCAACCGCGTGTTGGGCGCGGCTGAGTGTCGCGTGCGTACTGCTCCGGAGGTCCTTGAGGGTGTTATGGAGGCGATGCTCGCCAGGGCATTGCATACCACGGGACGTGGAAGCGTGACTTTCGGCTATGAGTCAAGGCCGGATGAGATATACATCTACGTAAGGGATACGGGAGAGGGGTTCGGCCCGGACCACGATCCTTGGCGTGATGACGCGGCCTTGGCGGAATGTGCCGCCGGAGTGGCCGGGCTCGGAGGCGCTTACGGTTCTGAGTCGGCAGGCGTGGGAAAAGGGGCTTTGCTGTGGCTGACGGTGCCGGGAGTGGCGGAGGATAATGACGAGACTTCTGATGATGAGGAGGTGGTGTCGCCGGTTATGCCCGTGGCGAGGCGTGACGGCAAACCGCTTGTGCTGGTTGCTGAAGACAATGAGAGCAATTATCTTCTGTTCTCCTCGATTCTGGAGGATGACTACGACCTGGCCCATGCCCGTGACGGACGGGAGGCCGTGGATATGTTCGCGGAGCTGAATCCGGACCTGGTGTTGATGGACATCAGCATGCCGCACATGGACGGTTACGAGGCGACCAGCAATATCCGGCGGCTATCGGCTGAGGTGCCGATAATAGCGGTGACGGCATATGCCTTCGCCTCCGACAGGACGCGCATCCTGGAGAGTGGTTTCAACAGCTATATCTCCAAACCTCTGAACGCCGCCCATCTAATGGATGAGATGGAACGCTGGCTGATAGCCGACAAGTGACAGGCTGTCTTCCTATGGCTGGTAGAGGAAGCGCTTTATGGAGCGTTTGGGGGTCTTCTCGAACTCCTCCTGGAAGATCTTGTAGCGTGAGACCTTGCTGTAGGCCGGCATCTCCTTGTTGAGGGTATCGAGGTTCTGGTCCATGATTGAATTCAACTCTTCGGAGGAGAGTCCTTGTTGACGCGCACTGTCGAAATCAGGATGTATAAGAGCCACGAGCTTGCCTCCGTCATCTATGATCAGCGACTCGTTGACATAGGGGAGATTGTTGAGCACCTGCTCGATCTCCTCGGGATATATGTTCTGTCCCGACGGGCCGAGAATCATTGTCTTGGAGCGTCCGCGGATGGATATGAGTCCGTCGGCTGCGATGAGTCCCATGTCGCCGGTATTCATCCATCCGGAGTCGTCGGGCATTACCTCGCGCGTTGCCGCCTCGTTCTTGTAGTATCCCTTCATCACATTGGCACCTCTGACCCATATGTTGCCGGCAATATTCTCCGGATCCTGCGACTCGACGCGTATCTCCATGCGGTCTACGATTCTGCCGACCGTCCCGGGCACCCATTCCGACGCAGGGGCGTAGGTGATGAGCGGAGCGCATTCCGTCATGCCATAGCCTACGGTCACCGGGAATCCGATTCGGTAGAGGAAGCTCTCCACCTCATGGTTGAGAGGCGCACCGCCTACGATCACCATCCTGACGTTGCCTCCGAAAGCGGCCATAAGGCCGTCCTTGACCTTGCCGAGGAGATGGTCGTCGAGAAACGGCACCTTCAGCATGAATTTCATCATGGGTTTCTCAAGAAGAGGGAATACCTTCGACTTGATGATTTTCTCGAGAATCAGCGGCACGGTGATCACAAGCTTGGGCTTTACGTCGGCGAAGGCCTGCAGGATTATCTTCGGCGAGGGGAGCTTGGTGAGGAAGTTGCAGTGGCAGCCTTTGGCCAGGGGATGGAGCGTCTCGATCACCATGCCGTAGAGGTGGGCGAGAGGAAGCATGTTGACGATGCCGTCGCCGGGCTTGAACCAGGGGAGGTTGTCGAGGCAGAAGCGGACGTTGCTCCAGATGTTGCGGTAGGAGAGCATCACGCCCTTCGACATTCCTGTGGAGCCGGAAGTGTAGCTCAGTACGGCCAGATCCTCCATGTCGGGCGAGGGATATGAGATGTCGTCGGGCTTGAAGGAATAGGGGAACTTGCGGCCGAAGTGCTCGTTGAGATTGTTGCGCACATCGGAGAGCCTCGGGTTGCGAGAGAATGGCATCCCGAGCTCCGAGATGAATATTGCGGCCTCGATGCCGGGCAGGTGTTTCTCATCGAGATTCTCCCATATGGCGGCGTCGACAAAGAGCAGACGCGACTCGCTGTGGTTGAGCAGGTGGTGGATCATGTCGGGCTTGAACTCGTGCAGGATCGGGACGGCCACCACTCCTGCCGTGAGGCAGGCCATGAAGACCACGACCCAGTTGGAGGAGTTTTTACCGCAGAGCGCGACCTTGTCGCCCGGCTTGAGGCCGGCGGCCTCGAACATGAGATGGATCTTCTCGATGTTCTCGGCGAGCTCCTTGTATTTGTAGTTCATGCCTCCCATGTCTGAGAGCGCGGTGCGCTCCCAGTTTTCGACTATGGAGTCGTGGAGGATCTTGATGAGTAGATTTTGATTTTCAGGCATCGGGTGTAGATTTTATATTATAGGGCATCGGCTTCGCCGAAAGGAGAGTTATGATTCAGGGCTGGAGAGGGCTTTTTCGAGGCGGGCGTCAATCTGGCGGAGCGATTCGCCACGGGAGATGATGGTTCCGTCGGGACCCAGGAGGATATGATGGGGTATTCCCGAGAATCCGTATATGTCGTATGCCCTGCGCTCGGTGTTGAATACCACGGGCCATGTCATCCCGTGTTTCTCTATCGCGGCTTTGGTGTCTTCCGGCTTGTCTCTGACAGCTACGCCGACAATCTCAAAACCCTTCTCTTTCCATTTGTCGCGGAGAGCTACCATTTCGGGCAGCTCCTTGATGCAGTAGGGACACCAGCTTGCCCAGAAGTCAATCATGGTGTATTTTCCGGGCTGGATATATGAGGCCATCGATACGGGAGCGCCATCGGCGGTCTCACCAGTCACGTCGGTATATTTCTGTCCGGGGGCTGTCGCGGCCCTGAGGCGTGCGAAATTGAGGTAATAGGCAGTGCGGCGGCTGTTGCGGAAGCTTTCGGGAGCCTGCGACATCATGCTGTCGATTTTCGACGGCTCGGCATATTTGAGCCATTCGATGCCGAAGTAAGTGGCCAGGGCATTGTCTTTGTTCTCATTGTATGTCTTCTCGGCGAAATCCACATACTTGTCCATGTCGTCGAGAGCCTCCACTGAGTCAAGTCTTGTTATGAGGCGGGAGAACCGTTCGTTCATGGGGGTGCCGGAAGCCACATTCATCGAGTCGGTGAGAACGGCCTTTCCGGGCTCCACGATATAGAAGGCCCTGATTCGTCCGTCGATCACCACCGAAGCAAGGGTCGGGGAGGAGATGGAGTCGGGGAGTATGAAGTCGGCCTTGTTGCCGCTGACGGGCGCGGAGGCGATAATCGAGGAGTCTCCGTATGTGATTATCTCTACTGTTTTTCCTTCGTATTTGTCGGGGAGGCTGATGGAGAGGGATGATTCTTTCCTGCATCCGGGAGCCAAAAGCAGGAATGCCGAAAGAATCGGAGCCAGAGTCTTCTTTATATTCATGTTCTCAATTAATGTTGGTCGTGGCGGCGTCAGCCGGTCGCCACGAATGGGTTATCGTCTGCGAATATAACAAAAAAATCCGGATTAATTTGTGAAATCCAGATTTTTTTATGAAAAAGTAAAGCCCCTGAAGGTTTTTCAAGGGCTTTAAGGTCTTTAGACTGTCTGCTCGACGTTCCAGACGAAGGCCCTCAGGCCCAGAAGCGGACGCTCGAGGTCAAGGGCACGGAGCTTTCCGAGCACTGTATCGACGCGGGAGTCTTCCACCATCGTCAGAATCGCGCCTCCGAGCGACGGCCATGCGTGGGTTCCGTAATGCGGGTCTCCTTTCACAGAGCCGCGTCCCTGGACTGTGCCGAATGATGTGAATCCCCGGCAGTTGGAGCGCTCGAGCAGCTCCACCACGGCCTCATGGTGAGCCTGATCGTAGGCTATGAATATCGCTTTCATTTTTCTGTCTTTTTATTTTCAAGTTGTCTTGCCGCGTTTGCCTTGCGAAGCTTGCGGCGTGTGTTCCTGACACCATTGCCCGCGAAGACGCAATAGAGCACCGGCACGAAAAGCAGGGTGAGGATGGTAGAGAAGGTAAGACCGCCGATCACGGCAGTGCCCATCGGCTGCCACATCTCGGCGCCCTGTCCGCTGCCCACTGCCATCGGGACCATACCGAGGATGGTGGTCAGCGTGGTCATGACCACAGGGCGCAGACGCGAGCGACCTCCGTCGATGACGGCGAGACGGATGCTCATGCCTCTCTCTCGGTTGAGGGTGATATAGTCGATGAGCACGATACCGTTCTTCACCACAATACCGATAAGCATGATGGCTCCGATCATCGACATAACGTTGAGCGTATGGCCTGTGATCCAGAGAATGAGGAATACTCCGGAGAAGGCGAACAGAAGCGAGGTCATGATGATGCCGGGGTAGGTGAGCGACTCGAACTGGGCGGCCATCACGATGTAGACGAGGATGATGATCAGCACGCCGAGCATCAGGAGGTCGCGGAACGAATCCTGCTGGTCCTCGAAGCTGCCCGAGAGGCCGATTGTGATTCCAGGGGGCATGTGCATCTCGTCGATCTTCAGCTGCGCCTCTGTCACGACCTCGCTCATAGGCACGCCGTCGACAACGGCCGAGACCGTAATCAGACGCTCGCGGTCCTTTCGCTCGATGGTAGGGGGAGTGAAACGCTCCACAACCTTGCCGAGCTCCTTGAGGCGGACTCCCTGTCCGGAGGGGGTATAGATCATGATGTTCTCGATGTCGGATATCTGCGTGCGGTGCTCGGGGGAATACATCACCTTTATGTCATACTCCTCGCCGTCCTCGCGGAAGCGTGACGCCGTGGCACCGTTGATGCGGTTGCGCAGGTAATATGCGGCGGTCTGCATGTTGAGGCCGTACATGGAGAGCTTCTCGCGGTCGAAGTCAACCTGATACTCCGGCTGGTAGTCGGAGCGGGATATGGTGATGTCGGCCGTGCCGGGAATGCCCTGGAGGATTGTCTTGAGCTGGCGGGCCACGGAGTCGGTCTCCGTGAAGTCGTAGCCATATACCTCGAAGTCAACCGTCGACTGTCCGCCCATGCCCTGTCCGCGGCCTCCGCCGACGTTCACCTGGGCTTTCTTGTATTCGGGGAACATCGTGTCGATATCCTTACGCATGCCGTCGGCAATCTCCTTGATGCCGCGCTCGCGGTCGCCCGGATCGGTAAGGCTGATGTTGATCGAGATGATGTGCGCGCCGTTGTCGGAGAGGGAGGCGAAGGTGTTGTCGGAGCTTGCCGGTCCCACGGTATAGCTCATCACCTTGATTTCCGGATATTTCTTTCTCCAGAGGGAATCGAGGCGGGCGGTTGTCTCCTGGGCGAGCTCCACGCGCGAGCCTATCGGCAGCTCCAGGTTGACGCCTATGCGGGCGTTGTCCTGGGTAGGCATGAACTCGGTGCCGACACCCTTCATCAGGAATATCGAGCCGACGAACGTGCCGAGGCATATGAGGATTGTGACTGTCTTGTGGCGCACCACCAGACCGAGCAGCGAGGCGTAGGCGTTGTCGAACTTGTCAAGACCCTTCTCGATGGGGGTGAAGAAGATGGTGTAGAGCTTGCCGTGGTGGTTCTGACGGCGCAGCCACTGCGAGCAGAGCATGGGAGTGAGCGAGAGGGCGCAGGTGGTGGAGATGATCATCATGATCGTCACCATCCATCCCAGCTGGCGGAAGAGCACTCCGGTCATGCCGGTGACAAGGGTCAGCGGGAAGAACACGGCGATAAGCGTGAGCGTGGATGCGATTACGGAAATTGCCACCTCGTTGGTGCCGTGGACGGCAGCCTGTTTCGGGTCGGAGCCGCGCTCGATGTGGGTCGTGACGTTCTCAAGCACCACAATGGCGTCGTCGACCACCATACCGATTGAGATCGAGAGGGCGGAGAGCGAGACGATGTTGAGCGTGTTGCCCGTGGCGAAGAGGTAGATGAATGATGCGATCAGCGACACCGGGATGGTGATGATGATGATCATCGTGGCGCGCCAGCGTCCGAGGAACACGAACACCACGATCATCACGAAGAGAAGGGCGTAGAGCACGGTCTCCTCAAGCGAGGCGATGGTGTTGCGGATATTGTCGGATGTGTCGACGATGACGCCTATCTTTACGTCGGAGGGGAGGTTTTTCTGAAGCTTGGGCAGCATCTTCATCACCTTTTCCGAAATCTGCACCGAGTTGGCGCCGCTCTGCTTCTGGATGATGATGATCGCTCCCTCTCGGCCGTCGATGTAGGTCTGCTGCGTGCGCTCCTCTAGGGAGTCGTCGACAGTGGCCACGTCGCGCAGATACACAATCTTCCCCTGGTAGGAGCCTATGGGGATATTGCGCAGCTCGTCGGTCTCGGCAAATTCACCCTTCACGCGCAGCGAATAGGTGTTGGAGCCGATGTCGAACGCTCCGCCCGGCACATTGCGGTTTTCCGCCCCTATGACGTTGGATATCTGTTCTACGGAGAGATTGTATGCCTCGAGACGGTTTGGATCCACGTATACGTGTACCTCTCTCTTGGGGGCTCCGGAGATGGAGACCGTTCCCACGCCGTCGACACGCGCCAGGGGGTTGGCCACGTTCTCGTCGAGGATTTTGTATAGGCCCGGCATGCTCTCTGTGGCCTCCACCGAGAGGAGGCAGATAGGAATCATGTCGGTCGAGAACTTGAAGATGATCGGGTTCTCGCTGTCGTCGGGAAGCGACGACTTCACCATGTCGAGCTTGTCTCGCACGTCGTTGGTCAGCACATCGATGTCGTAGCCGTACTCGAACTCGAGCGTAATCACCGATGTGTTCTCCCTCGATGCCGAGGTGATGTGCTTGAGATGCTCCACGGAGTTGAGGATGTTCTCAAGCGGTTTGGTGACGTTCTGCTCGATATCCTCGGCGCTCGCGCCGGGATACATGGTTATCACCATCAACGTGTTGGTGTCGATGTCTGGATAAAGGTCGATTGGTAATTTCGCCAGTGAGAAGATGCCGAGTATGACTACCGTGACGAAGCACAGTGTGGTCATGATCGGACGTTTCACGGCGCCGCCGTATAGACTCATGATTTATTTCTTTAGTAGTGGGTCTTTAAGTTAATGTAGCAGTGGGAGTGGAGAGGAAATGATTATTTCGCGAGCTCCACTTCCATGCCGTTGGAGAGTTTTGACTGTCCGGTGACCACGACCTTAGAGCCGGGCTCCACGCCGGAAATCAGCTCGTAGGTGTCGCCGAGACGCTGGCCGAGCTCGACCTTGTTGAACGACACTTTCCCGTCGGAATAAACGTATACATAATGGTTGCCCGAGCCCTGCTGCTTTACTACTGCGCGGTCAGGCACCACTACGTGGTTGGCTGTGCCGAGATTGAGCTTGACGCGGCCGAACATTCCAGGAAGCACGCGGCCGTCAGAGTTCTGCATGGTCACCTCCACCGCAAACGAGCGGCTGTTGGTGTCGATGGTGGGGGCCACGAGCGATACGGCTCCGCTGAATACCTCGTCGCCGTAGGTGTCGAAGGTGATTTCTGCGGGCATACCCTTGGTGATTTTCGAGAACTCGCTCTCTGAAACGTTGATGACGATCTTCAGAGGATTTACCTGGGCCACGGTGAGCACGGGAAGCTGTCCTGTCATGTCGCCCGGGTCATAGTTGCGTGCTGTGACCACGCCCGATATCGGGGATGTGAGCACGGTGTTCTCCATCACGTTGCGCAGCGTGCGCTCTGCCGATGCGAGCGTGTTGCGGGCGTTGATGAGCTGGGTCTCCATCTGGTCTACGTTCTGCTTCGTGCCTCCGCCTATGTTGTAGAGCTCGAGGGCACGTTTGTAGTTGAGCTCGATGTTGCGCAGGTTGGCCTTCGCATTGTCCACCTGAAGCTGGTAGGTGGAGGTGTTTACGTCGTCCATCACGGCGAGTTTCTGTCCTTTTGACACGCGCATCCCTTCGTCGACGTAAATCTGCTTTATGCGGTTGGGGGCGGCCGCGGATATGTTGTTGATGAGGAACGGGTCAACCGTTGCGGTGTATCTTCCCTCCTGGACCACGTCGCGGCTGTCGACTGTCTCTATCTTCACCAGCGGTTTTGCCTCTTTCTCTGCCGCGGTGTCGTTCTTATCCTCCTTTGAGCCGCAGCCTCCGAGCAGCAGCGCGAGCGAGAGGACGGCGGTGGATTTCAAAAATGTATGCATGGTTTTATGGAATTATCGTTTTGGGTTGATGTCATGGTTATTTGGCTGTCTTCGATGTCTGTGGCGAAGCGGCTGCGACCTCATCGCCCTTGCCGAGCAGCAGGTCAAGTTCGCTCGATGACACGAGATAATTGTAAATGGCCTGGTAGTAGGCGAGTTTCGCCGATGTGTTGGCAAGCTCGCTGTCGCGCAGGTCGAGATAGGAGGCTGCTCCGATCTCGAAGCTCTTCTGCATGATGGAGTATGCTTTCTCTGCCTGGCGCACTCCCTCCTCGGAGGTCGCGATCTGGCGTGCTTCCTTGTTGATGTTGTCGAGGGCGAGGTCTACCTGCATGTTGAGCGAGTTGACGAGGTTCTCCCTCTGATATTGCATCTCCTTTAGCTGCACCTGCGATTGTTTCAGCCCATAATATTTGGAGCCGCCTGAGAAGATTGGCACGGAGAGCGACAGACCTACGTTGCTGTAGGGATTGAACTCCTGGTTTTTCAAGGCGTTGCCGTTGCTCAGGGCCATCCAGGCAAGGTTGAACTGCACTCCGAGCGTGGGAATCCAGGCGAATTTCTTGAGGTCTACGGTCTGCTTGAGCATACGTGTCTGTATGTCTAATGAGCGCAGCGAGGTGTTCCCCTCTATGGAGGCGTCGGCGCCCAGGGCATAGCCGTACATCTCGCGCTGCATCTCCTTAAGGGTGATGTCGGGCTCGATGTCGACGTCGGTGGAGATTCCCATGAGAATCTTGAGCTGGAGCTTGCACTGCTTCACGGCGATGTCGGCCTGGAGAAGCTCCGGCTCGATGTTCTTGACCTGCACCGAAGACCGGAGCACATCATATTCGGAGGCTGTGCCGGCTGTGTATTGCTTCTCGAACAGCCCGGCGTTGAAGACCGCTATGTCGTAGTTCTGCTGGAGCACTTCCTTCGATGCGATGGCCAGCAGCATGGCGTAGTATGCCTTGTTGACGTTGTTCACCAGGTCGAGGCGTGAGGCACGTGCCGATTCCAGGTTGGCGAGTATCTGCGTGTCTGATATGGCGATCGATTTCCAAAGCGTAGGGGCTATCAGAGGCATCGAGGCGCTGAAGCCGAAGTTCCAGCTGTTGTCGGAACCCATTTTCAGCGACTGGCTCTGGCCCCCCATGTTCATGCGTATGGTCTGGAGCTCGATCGAGCGCTGGTAGCTCCCGGAGAACGAGATCTGGGGGAAGACCTGCGCGAGGGTCTCTTTCTTTGAGTAATCCACCCTTGTCACCTCCATGTCGGCGATCTTTACGGTGGGATTGTCGCGAAGCGCAATCTCAAGACATTGCTGTCTTGAAAGGATCATCTTCGGTCCCGGTGTCGAGATATGGTCCTGGGGAGGAAGGTCGGCACGCGGCGCGGTGAAGTTGGGAAGGGTGTCCGCGGGTGCCGGTGTCTGAGCCGTCGCCTGAGCCATACCCTGTGTCGCCGGGCCTGCCAGAATCAAGGCCGCGGCAAGAGCCGCGATAGGTTTCACTTTCGGAATCATCTTGTTATAATGTGGTTTATCAGTTGTCTGTCTTGTCGTTTTCATGTCTTGCCTCGGAATAACCGCACCATACGTCGAAGCCGAGTTCGCGTGCGCTGGCGTCGAGAAGCTTCATTCCGGTCGGCGAGGCTATGCTCCTGAGGAAGCCCAGAGATATGGAGTCGTAGATCTGCAGCAGGGTGATGTCGGGAGGAAAGAGCTCCTCCATCCTCTTGACCGACTCCATCTGCACCTTCATCATGCGCATCATGACCGGATAGTTTACATCGGGACGGAAGACGCCCTGCTCCACGCCAAGGCGGAACACCGCCATAAGCTGACGGTTGCGGCAATTGTCCTTGTCCTCGTAGCTGGAGCGCGTCTCCTTGAAAGTATCCATGTCTCTGAAGAACGCCGGGCTCACCTCGCTCATTATGTCGCGCTGATGGGCGAAGACGCGCAGCATGGCAGTCATCACGTCGGGCTCCTCCCTGAAGATTCTGGAGTATTGCTCCTCGGAGCGCTTGAAGACATGGCCGAGCACCTGCTCGATCATATTCTGCTTCGAGTCGAAGATCTCATAGAGCGTACGCTTCGACATTGAGAGGGAGGAGGCCACGAGATCCATCGTGGTCGCCTTCAGGCCGTTTCTAAGTATTATGGGCATAATGGCCTCGAGAAGAGTGCTGTATGCCTCGGTAGAGAGATCGTTTCTGGTCATCTGCTGTCAAAATGTCATGCACGGATATGAAAATCGTTACTGGCCGTGGCTAAAAACAGCACAGTCCGTAACCGTCCATAGCTAAAAACGCTGCAAAATTAATGATAAAAACCGAAAACTGCAAAACAGTTTTTCGGTTTTTATCATTAATTTTATATCGGATGATATTCCTGGGTACGTCAGGCGTTGACGAGGAGCTTCTTGCGGAGGTTGACGAGCATGTCTTTGGTCATCTCCTCAAGGTCGTATTCTGGTTTCCAGCCCCATTCCTCGCGTGCACAGGTGTCATCGAGGGAGTCGGGCCAGGAGTCCGCGATACCCTGGCGCAGGGGATCGAGTTCGTATTCCATCTCGAAACCGGGCACGTGTTCCTTGATTTTCGCGGCGATGATCTCGGGATCAAAGCTCATGGAGGCGATGTTGAAGGAGTTGCGGTGGATGAGTTTGGTCGGGTCGGCTTCCATGATCTCTACTGCAGCGCGGAGAGCGTCGGGCATGTACATCATGTCCATGAATGTGCCGGGCTTCAGCGGGCATTTGAATTTCTCACCCTTCACGGCGGAGTAGTAGATATCCACAGCGTAGTCGGTGGTGCCACCGCCCGGAGGTGCTACATAGGATATGAGTCCGGGGAACCTCACCGAACGGGTGTCTACTCCGAAGCGGCGTGCGTAGTAGTCGCTGAGGAGCTCGCCGCTCACTTTAGTGACGCCATAGATAGTCTCGGGACGCTGGATTGTGTCCTGCGGAGTCTTCACGTGGGGAGTCGTGGGGCCGAAAGAGCCGATTGAGGAGGGCGTGAACACGGCGCATTTCTTCTCGCGTGCCACCTCGAGGGTGTTGTAAAGTCCGCCAACTCCGATTTTCCAGGCGAGCTGGGGCTTTGCCTCGGCCACGGCGCTGAGCAGCGCGGCCAGATTGTAGATGGTGTCGACCTTGTATTTATCGACAGCCTCGGCGATCTGCGCTGGATTTGTGATGTCGACGATGTGGCTCGGGCCGCTCTCGAGCAGTTCTCCCTTGGGTTCGGCCCCTGGGATGTAGCCGGCCACGATGTTGCCTCCGGGGTATTCACGTCTTAGCTTCATGGTAAGCTCCGAACCGATCTGTCCGGTGGCTCCTATGATAAGAACATTCTTCATTCTGTTGTCTTTTTCAGGTTTTCGAAGGTTAGTAATTTTTTTCAAGGCAAAATTAGTCATAAAATCATTAAAATGTATTATCTTTGGCGTAAAATTTCGACCCCGGGGGCCGAAATTATCATAATCGACTGACTTTAACTCTGATATTATGTACACCAAATTCAAGGAGCATCTTCAGAAGGAGCTCCAGGGCATCAAGGATGCCGGTCTCTACAAGAACGAACGCGTGATCGTGACCCCTCAGAAAGCCGACATAGAGGTAGAGGGCGCCAAGGGCGAGGTTTTGAATTTCTGCGCCAACAATTATCTTGGCCTGGCTGACGACAGCCGCCTGATCGAGGCTGCCAAGAAAGCTATGGACGCCCGTGGCTACGGCATGTCGTCGGTGCGCTTCATCTGCGGCACTCAGGATTACCACAAGGAGCTTGAGAAGGCCATCAGCGACTATTTCAAGACTGAGGACACCATTCTCTATGCTGCCTGCTTCGATGCGAACGGCGGTCTGTTCGAGCCTCTTTTCACTGAGGAGGACGCCATTATCAGCGATTCTCTCAACCATGCCTCGATCATCGACGGCGTGCGTCTCTGCAAGGCAAAGCGTTTCCGTTATGCCAATGCCGACATGGCTGATCTCGAGCGTTGCCTCCAGGAGGCTAAGGATTGCCGTTTCAAGATCATCGCTACCGACGGTGTCTTCTCCATGGACGGCAACGTGGCTCCGATGGACAAGATCTGTGAGCTGGCCGAGAAGTATGGCGCTCTCGTGATGGTAGATGAGAGCCATTCCGCCGGTGTGGTAGGCGAGACTGGTCACGGTGTGGCTGAGAAATACAATTGTTATGGCAAGATCGACATCTTCACGGGTACCCTCGGCAAGTCGTTCGGTGGCGCCATGGGCGGTTTCACCACGGGTCCGAAGGAGATAATCGACATGCTCCGCCAGCGTTCACGCCCGTATCTCTTCTCCAACTCCGTGGCTCCGGCCATCGTCGGCGCCAGCATCGAGATGTTCCGCATCCTCAAGGAGAGCAACGACCTTCACACCAAGCTGATGGAGAACGTGGCATATTTCCGCGACAGGATGCTTGAGGCAGGTTTCGACATCAAGCCTACCCAGAGCGCGATTTGCGCCGTGATGCTCTACGACGCCAAGCTGTCGCAGGATTTCGCAGCTGAAATGCAGAAAGAGGGCATCTATGTCACTGGTTTCTACTATCCTGTTGTGCCGAAAGGTCAGGCGCGTATCCGCGTTCAGCTGTCGGCGGGTCACAACCGCGAGCAGCTCGACCGTGCCATTGCCGCTTTTGTCAAGGTGGGCAAGAAGCTCGGCGTCCTGAAATAAGAAGTGTCAACCGAAGTATAATAGAGGAGTGTCGGCATGCCGACACTCCTCTATTATATACAGGCAAGTTGAGAATACACTTATTCTATTATTACGGTCTGGATTGTCGCGGTTTTTCTGGAGAAACCGAGTCCTACCTTGAAGAGAGGTCTGTGGTCAGTGGCGAAGGGTGCCGCGTAGTGTTTCTCCTCGATCTGGCGTATGGCGTCCTCTGCGTCGCCGTTGACCTTTAGCTCGATGACATATATGAACCTGTCGGTCTTGATGGTCATGTCGATGAAGCCTTCCGAGGTGTTGTATTCCACGTCTGTGTCCAGGCCGATCAGCGACGCGATGCAGTAGAATATGGTGTGGTAGTAGTTCTCGTATCTGGAGACGTTTGTCCGCAGCCTGGATGGTATTCCGCTGAGGAAAGCCTTGAGTTTCCCGACGGCTTCCATCGGCTCACCCTTGGCCAGTTCCTGACGAATGAGAGCCACGGCCCCCTTGACATTGGAAGTCCCGGACATGTATACCTGAAGGATGTTTCCCAGAATTCCCCGCTCGACCTCCCGGTTCGGGTAGCCGATTGTGTACAGCTGTGACCCGGCATCATAGCTCTTCAGGGTCAGGTAGCCGGTCTGGTAAAGCAGGGGCACCGGGTCAGTCCTGTATACCGACAGGTCGGACAGGGTGGATTCCTCCACCATCGAACCGTTGAGGGAGCTGATGACAAAATTGGAGTCCATGAGGGTCTTGGAGAGCAGGGTAGGGAGTCGCGAGCGGCACCAGTAATCAGAGATCTCGCCGTCGAAAAGGGCGTTGTTGATGCTGTATGGATTATATACGTCGAGCATCGACTTGCTGAAATGATAGCCGTCATAGCAGACCTTCAGCTGTCGGAAGGCCTCGTCGGGATCCCAACCGTTGTTCCGGGCGAGTTTCCTGACTCCAGCCTCATAGCTGGAGGAATGCAACTCCTCCTCCGTTATGCCGCATATCCCGGCGTATTCATTGCTGAACGATATATCCTTGAGGTTGTTCAGTCCGCTGAAGACGGAAACCTTACCGAATTTGGTCACACCCGTGAGCATGCAGAAGCGGATGTTCCTCTCGGCCTTCTTGAGCACGGAGTAGAAGCCGTGTAGCTGCTCGCGGTATATTTCCTGTAGCTCGGGGCTGTCGATTGTGTCAGAGAGCGGACTGTCATATTCGTCGATCAGGACCACCACCTTCTTGCCGGTAACTTTTGTGACAGTCTCAATCAGCATGTAGAAACGCTCGTCAGGAGATTCCCTGTGGTCGGTGATACCATAAAGACCCTCAAGATTGGACAGATGCATATCCAGCAGGCTATACAGGTCCTCATCTTTAAGGTATGTTTTTCCGCTCATGTCGAGATGTATCACGGGATATGTTTCCCAGTCGCCGGGCTGCAGCCTGTCGATTGCGAGCCCTCTGAAGAGGTCCCGCTTCCCCATGAAATACGCCTCTATGGTGGAGAGCAGTAGGCTCTTCCCGAATCGCCTGGGGCGTCCGAGGAAGAAATAGCCAGGCTTTCGCACGAGCGAATATACGTAGTCCGTCTTGTCGACGTATACGAAATTCTCTGTGCGTATAGTCTCGAACACCGATGTGCTGACGGGATATGTCGGGCTTTCCATAATAGGCGCTGTTTACGGGTTGATATGCGAAATTAGCAAAATAATCGCAAAGCCGCAAAAAAAGTAGATATGCTTTTTGCGGCTTTGCGATTATTCGGTGGAAAATCGGGCGAGAAAGGCTTACATCCTCGCCTCCTGGGGTATCGGATTGCGGCGGTTACCGAAAAACCGGTCTACAATCAGGGCTATCGAGCCGTCGCCGGTAACGTTGCAGGCGGTTCCGAAACTGTCCATCGCTATATAGAGCGCTATCATCAGAGCCTGGTCGGCCTCGGAGAAACCGAGCATTGACGCCAGCAGCCCCAGCGACGCCATGATTGCACCTCCCGGCACACCTGGCGCGGCGATGATTGACACTCCCAGCATACATACGAAGCCGATGAACATCGGCGCCGAGAAGGGTATACCCTCCATGATCATCAGCGCCAGCGCGCAGGCCACTATCTTCATGCAGCTTCCCGACATGTGGATGGTGGCGCAGAGAGGCACGGTGAAACCGGCGATGTCCTCGCTCACTCCCATCTTCACTGTCTGGCGGAGCGTGACAGGGATCGTGGCTGCCGACGACTGTGTTCCCAGCGCGGTGAAATATGCCGGAAGCATCGTGGCGAGAAGCCTGAAGGGATTCTTCTTCACAATCCCTCCCGCTATGCAATACTGGATTACGAGCAACAGGATGTGCATGGCGAAAATCACTCCGATTATCTTGGCGAATGCTCCGAGCACTGTCGACACCTGTCCGGCGACAGTCATGTTGAGGAATATGCCGAAGATGTAGAGCGGCAGCAGCGGGATGATGACCTTGCCGATTGTCATGGAGATGATGTCGCGAAACTCATCCAGGATTGATTTAAGCACGCCCCCCTTGTTGAGGTAGGCCAGGCAGATGCCGAGCGTGAACGCCAGCACAAGAGCCGTCATGACGGGGAAGAGAGCCGGGATATCGACGGTGAAATAAGGCGACATGTCGTGGCTCTCGCCCAGGTCGGAGGCCATGTCGCGCGGCGTGATGAGGCTCGGGAAAATGGATTCTCCCACGAAGTAGGTCGTGATGCCGGTGCAGATGGTGAAGATGTAGGCGATGGCGGCTGTCGCCACGAGCACCTTTCCCGCTCCCTTTCCTATGTCGGCGATGGCAGGCGCCACGAATCCCAGGATGATGAGAGGGATGAGGAAGCCCAGAAACTGGCTGAAGAGGGCGTTGAAGGTGACGAAAAGACGTCCGAGCCATATGGGAAAGAACTGACCGCAAAGGATACCCAGCACGATGGCTATCAGAATCTTTACGAGAAGGTTGACACGAAGTTTGAATTTCATGGCTTGAGGTTGATTGATGTTTGGGATGTTGAAGATTTGTTTAGGTGTGTGTGACTGTTGAATATTAAGGGTGAAAATATTCTGTGTATTAACGTGGCATATGCCGGGCTGGGTATATGTCTTGCCCTAAGTTAACATTTTTTGTGAAGCTGCCCCCGCATATCCCGTCATCTGTCTACTTCTATCCGGGTGCGCTTCGAATATCTCTCCAATGTATTCAGCTCAGCGTTCGAGTATCTTTGCAGCAGCTCACGGCATCGTGCCGTTTTCTTGAAATCCTTCAGCCACGCATCGACTGCAGAGAGCAGTTCCGTGTCCGTCCGCTGCATCACCCACACCTGAAACTGCGTGAGGCTCAACGGATTCTCCACATCCAGGTTCGGGTAACGCTCCTGCATGGCCAGGGCGGTCTTCTCATTGACCACAGCGTATTTAAACTCTCCCGCCGACACTTTCATACATAGGTATTCCTCCGAGAGGTCTGGATGCTCGCATATCTCTATCGGGCCTCCGATTTCATGCGATAGATTTTCGAGCCGTGTTCTCACGGATGAGGCCGCGGTGGCATGTACCGTGTCTCCGGCCAGGTCGAGCGCCGACGTGACGGCCGCTTTTCCGTTGACGCGCTTCTGCACAAGCATCATGCGGTCGAGAAACACGCTCTGCGTACACAGCATCCGGCCTTTGAGCTCTCCCGAGGCCGGAAGAGAGGCGAGCATGTCGTAATGTCCCTTCTCCAGACGCTGGAGACCGTCTTCCACCTTCACCACGGGCCAGAACTTCACCGGGCGTCCCATGTCGGCGCCCATCAGGCGCAGCATGTCGTAGTTGAGCCCTCCGAGCGTGTCGCCCCATATGTAGTAGCTCAGCGGCCCGTAGATTATCGCAACGTCGAGTGTGTCGCCCTTTGAGTCGCCCGAGGCGAGGGGTGGCAGTGAGTCCGGACGGCATGTGCGCAGGCTTCCCATCACTATGGCTGTGGCCGCGAGCAGAAGAATATACACTATCAGCCGGTTTTTCTTGGGTTGTGGTCTTCTTGTTGCCATATGGAGATGTCTTTCAGTCGGTGAAATCCACAGAGAGTCCGAACTCCAGGCGGCGCGGATTCAGTGGATAGTGGGGTAGTGAGAAATAATTCTTGGAGAACCATCCCTGGTTTATGTGGCTCATCATCACGAAGAATCTTACTTTGTAGAGTCGCGCATTGAAGTAGACATTGCAGAAGGGATAGTTGCCGGTCTTCACCTTGCTGTCGCCCTGCACGTGAAACGACATGGTGGCAGGCTGGTAGAGCAGGCTGTTGTAGGAGGTATAGTAGTCGCAGTCCACTCCTATCTGCAGTTTAAGCACCTTGAACGCGATGAATTTCAGGAACATGTTGCTGTAGATGGTCAGGGCCGGTAGGGGGAGCACGTCCTGGTTTGACGACGTCTGGTAGGTGATTGTGTTGTTCCAGTTCCATATTCCGAAACGCAGCCTCTGGTCGAGCGTCGCGGAGAATACCTGCACGCTTCCGCCGTGCTGCCGCGGGAGGGCGTCGGGTCCGAAATACACCAGGTTCTGTACGTTTTCCACTCCCGCCTTCAGCAGCGTCTTTGTCCAGGGAATCGACATCTCTCCGTCCACTTTGAATGTGCGTGTCTTTCCGAAATGATTGTCCCATGCGAAATGGTTAGAGACGTAGTGCTGCAGCAGGTAAGAGGGCGCGAGGTTGCTGAAAGCGCCCCTTGCGGTGATTCCCACGGTGTCGCCGAGCATCCGGAAACGGGTCCGTATCGTGCCGTCGATGTCGAGATCGCCCGCCACGTCGCCCACAAGCCCGAACCGTGCGTTTGCCTGGTAGCGCAGGATGCTTCCCTGGTCTTTCTGCAGGCGTCCGCCCACCCAGAGAAGATTCTGCGATGTGGATGTGGGACAATGGAAATTGTCGGGCAGGGGGGTAAGCTGAGCCGTCTCCTCCTCGGTAAGCTCCGGAAGCCCGTAGAATGTGGGCTGTCTGAACCGGCGGTTCTGGAACGAAACGTATGCCGACAGTCCGAATTTGGCCCATTTCTGGAATCCCTCAATCATCTCGATGCCTATGGAGTTGGTTATCTCGCGGTAGGAGGCATATTCCTGTGTGCCCAGGGGATTGAGGTAGCGGTTTTCCCAGAACTCCTCCGCCTGGGAGGTGTTGGTGTTGCGGAACATGTGTTTGCGCGTGCGGTAGTCGAAGGAGTAGATGAACCGCGTGACGGGCACATACTCGTCGCGTGTGAGGGTATCGTTTACCTGCACCTCTTTCCAGAATCCTACCTTATACGCGTGTGTCATGAAGAACTCGGCGCCGTTAAGGCGTGTGTGTGCCGCGTTGAGGCGCGTGGGGATGCTCTTCGGCTCTATCTTGTCCACACCCCCCTGGAGCTGTGCCGGGTCGGTGATGTAGAGGTCGTCGGTGATTCCTCCGTTCTCCTTGTTGAGGGAGTTGAAATGGTTGAAGAAAGCCTGGAGCTCATATCGGTCGCCGAGATAGTAGGTCGACAATCCGAAGTTCAGGTGTTTGGCGGCCTGGTTTTCGTAACATCCCTTTGAATACAGGTATTCGAGGTTAGCCCCGATGCCGATGCGTCGGTTCACGTTTCCCGCGAAGTCGGCCCGGAGCAGGTCCTGGTGGTTCTCGCGTCCGCCGCCGAAGTTGTATGTCAGTATCGTGGTGGGGATGTAGACGTTGTAGAATTTCTCCCTTGCGAACGTCGGCACCCACTTGGAGAGCGCGTCCTCGAAGAAGAAAGTCTCAGTTCTTGGTCTTGAGAAATAAAGCAGGTCGATACCCTCTGCGCCGAAGTTGCCGGTTGTGGCGTATGCGTCGGTGGTCATTGAGGGTATTGAGTTGCGCTGGTAGTTGTAGGTGGCGGTGTCGATTTTCGACTCCAGGTGGTCGCCGAGCGGGAAGGTCAGGGTCCAGGCGTTTCCCTCCTTTACCTCGGTCTTCTCCTCCTTCTTGGCGTCGGGCCCCGTGGCGTCGCTTCGGGAGGATGTCCCCCGGCGCGACATGGGCTGTTGGGCGGCGCCGAGCAGGGCCGTCACGAGCAGAGCCGCCAGAATATACGTTCTTGATGCAAACATGACGCGAAGTTAGCAAATAATCGGGGAATATGAAAAGAATAAAAAAAGATAGGACGCAATTTCACAATTACGCCCTATGGTAGCATTAATTCTAATACCATGAATAAAACACAGTGCAAATACAATAATCGTACAAATATAACGCTGCGTTTATCCGATTAGTTCATCGGAGAGCGATTTTTTTTCGTCTCCGGAGTGATTTTTTCTTACTGATGCGCGGGCCTGAGCAGGTCGTTGACGGTTTTTACGGGGTTGAAAGTCTCCGCGGGCACCTCCACGAGAACGGTGTTCCAGTCGCTCATCGCGCCGTTCCAGAGCCCCGGGAGCTCAAGCGCCTTGATCTCCACACCCTCGCGGCTCTTGATGGAGATGAAGCCTGTGGATTTGTCGACGTAATCGGGAAGATTGAATTTCTCCCCCTTCCAGTCCTTGATGGAGCATACGAGGTCCACCGGATTGAAATGTGTAGCCTCCTTCAGCATCTTTTGTGCGGCCTTGTCCTTGGGGTCGATCTGTGTTGACTCCAGAATCTGCGGGCTCACTGTTCCGTCGGGATTGTATGCCAGGAAGGGCCCTCCGCCGGGCTCGCCCTCGTTCTTCACCATTCCGCAGACGCGGATGGGGCGGTTGAGCTTGGAGAAAATATATTCAGCCTTGCTCTTTGCGTCCATTTCGTCGGCGCCGTCGTGGGTGATGCACAGCACCTTGCGCAGGAAGTCGAGCATCTCGGCGAGCTTCGCGTCATCGGGCGTCCCTTTCGAGAGCAGTGCGCAATATTCGTTTACCCTCTGGCGGATGCCTACGAGAGTTCCGCCTATCACCTTCTTGAAGCGTATCGTGTCGGCGCGCAGGGAGTCGGGCACCACATTGTCGATATTCTTGATGAAGATTATGTCGGCGTCGAGGTCGTTGAGGTTCTCGATGAGTGCTCCGTGGCCTCCGGGACGGAAGAAGAGCTCGCCGTTCTCGCGGTAGGGTGTGCCGTCGAGGTTGGCGGCCACAGTGTCGGTGGAGGGCTTCTGGGTGCTCATGTCTACCTCATATCTCACGCCGTAACGTTTGCCGAGCACTCCAATCTCCTCCTCTATCTTGCGGTATACCAGGGGCACATGGTTCTCGCTGACGGTGAAATGGATCCTTACCATGCCGTCCTTGCCGGAGGCATACTGCGCCCCCTCTGCCAGATGCTCCTCCAGGGCGGTGCGCGACGTGCCGGGCACCTTGTGGAATTTGAGCAGCGCCTTAGGCAGCTGGCCGTAGTCGAGACCCTCGGCATTGAGCAGGGCCTTGGCCACATCCTTGAATCGTCCCTCCTTTATCAGGGAGCTGACGCTGAGGTCGTAGAGACACATGCAGGCGTTGTTAAGGTCGGCGAAAAACGCGAAGTCCTCTATGTTGTCGAAGAAGCGCTTCATGAAGTCGCTGTCGGGTTTGTCTTTCTTGCCGTTGACGAAGGCGAAGACATCCTTGAACATTCTCGATGCGGCGCCGCTGGCGGGCACCATCTTCAGCACACGGCCTCCGGCTGCCAGATACTGGTCCCAGATGTCGATCGAGCGGCTCTGCATCTCTTCCGACATTCGGCTGATACCGTTGCCCACTACTGCCGGACCCTCTATTCTGAGGTAGGGGAAGCCCTCCCTGAGCATTGTCAGCTCCTCGCTCAGCTTCTCCTCCGTTATACCTTTGCGAGACAGGGTCTCGATGTCAATTTTCTCTAATGCCATAATATATTATAATGTGTGTTTGGGTATTCTGGTGCATTTGTCTCGGAACCGTCACGACCCTTTCTGGTCGAGAATCCGGCGGCAGGTGTCGATGCGACGGTTGAGCAGGGGAATCTCGCGCTCCAGCTTCTCGCATTGCTTCTGCGATGAATAGAGCTGCCAGGTGGCCGATATCATCCGGGCGGCGTCCTGGCTGAGGGTGAAGCTGCCGCAGGCCTTGCCGTTGAGCAGGGTCACGGTGAGCTTCTGTGCCTGGTTGTCTGATATATACATGGCCACGCTGTCGGCTTTCGCGCCGTAGTAGCATACGGTCGTGAGATTGCCGCGCCGGTAGTTGAGCGCCTGGTCGTGGGCCACGGCCTCTGTCTCCACGGCTGTCCCGTCGCCCCCGCTAAGCGCCACGCTTGTGAAGGGCGCCCCCTTATGGCAGGCGATCAGCTCCAGTCCCTCGTCTTTAGAGATACGGGCCACCAGGCCGTTCCCCTGCAGCGGGTATCTCTGGCGCCATCCCTTGTAGATGTAGTAGCCCTCTACCTCGCGTGGGTTGTTGACGTATTCGAAATCCTGGAGCATGAGCCCAACATTGTCATGCAGTTCCTCCAGGCGTGATGTCGCCGAGTCGATCTGGCTTTTGTAGAGGGCCACGGAGTCGTTGAGGCTCTCTATCCAGCGCTCCCGCTCCACTGCCTTGTCTGACTTCTCCTTTGGCGTGCATGCCGCCATGGCCAGTATTGATCCAATGAATATGTAATTTAACCTTTTCATAACTGTATTTAAATTCTCTCTACCTCCTTCACTCCTTTCACCGTCTTTATCTTTTTCACCAGCGCCGATAGCTGTGCGTTGCCCGAGACACCCACCACCAGGATGCCGTGGAAGACACCGTCGTGTGAGTCTACGGTGATGTTGCGCATATTCACGTTGTTCTCCTTCGAGATTATGGAGGTGATGTTGGCGAGAATGCCGATGTCGTCCTTGCCGATGATACGCAGCGTGGCGGGCAGGATGTCGCCGGTCTTGCCGCTCCATCCGGCCTTGATGATACGGTAGGGATACCTCTCGCGGATATTGGCCGCGTTGGGACATCCCTCCTTGTGGATCTTCACCATCCCGTCGCTGCTGATGAACCCGAAGACGCTGTCGCCGTAGATGGGGTTGCAGCATTTGGCGAAACGGTAGTTCAGTCCGTTGATCGATTTCTCGCCGATCACCATCACGTCGGAGCTCTTCGTGCTGTCCTCCTCCTTGTGAAACTGGAACTCGCCGGCCGAGACCCTCGTGGCCTCCTTGGAGATGTCGAGGGTATAGGATGCGAGGAATTTTCCGGGGTCGATCTTCTCGTCGGCCATGTCGGCGAAGAAGTCGTTGGCATGTTTGTATCCCGCCTTCTTGATGAGCTTCATCATGCGGGCCTCGTCAATCTCCATCTTCCGGTTTTTGGCGCGCCTTTCGAGCATCTCCTTTCCGAGATCAGCCTTGTGGAGCTTCTCCTCGTTGAGAGTCTGCTTGATTTTGTTGCGGGCTTTTGACGACACCACTATCTGTAGCCAGTCGGCTTTCGGAGTCTGCGACGATGAGGTGAGAATCTCCACGGTGTCGCCGTTGGCGATTTTGTAGGAGATTTTCTTGTGCTGGCCGTTGACCACGGCCCCGGTGCAGTGGGCGCCCACGTTTGAATGTATCTGGAAGGCGAAGTCGAGCACGGTTGCTCCCGCCGAGAGGCGGAAGAGGTCGCCTTTGGGGGTGAACGCGAAGACTTCCTTGCCGTAGACGTCCATCTTCATGTCTTTCATCAGCTGCATGGGTCCGGCGTCGGCGGTCTCGAGAATGTCGCGTATGTTGGCCATCCACTGGTCGGTGGAGTCGCCTTTCACTCCCTTGTAGCGCCAGTGTGCGGCCAGGCCCTTCTCGGCCACGAGGTCCATGCGGCGTGTGCGGAACTGCACCTCCACCCATTTCGAGTCGGGGCCCATCACGGTGGCGTGGAGGCTCTCGTATCCGTTGCTCTTGGGGATGGTGATCCAGTCGCGCATTCGCGCCGGGTTGGCGGTATACATGTCGGCGAGGATGGAGTAGGCCAGCCAGCAGTCGCTCTTCTCGCGGTCGCGCGGCGTGTCGATTATCACGCGTATGGCGAAGAGGTCGTAGATGCCCGGCAGGTCCACCTTCTGTTTCTTCATCTTGTTCCAGATAGAGGATATGGATTTCGTGCGTCCCTTTATCTCGAAGGTCAGGCCGGCCTCCTCAAGCTTGCGTCTCACCGGGGCGATGAACGCCTGTATGTATTCGTCGCGGCTACGCTTGGTCTGGTTGAGCTTGTGGGCGATCGACGTGTATATCTCGCGGTTGGTGTATTTGAGCGAGAGGTCTTCCAGCTCACCTTTTATCTTATAGAGGCCGAGGCGGTGTGCAAGCTGCGCGTAGAGGAAGTTTGCCTCGAAAGCCACGTTCCTTACCCATTCCTGGTCGGGATGGAGGTTGATCGAGCGCATCACCACCAGGCTGCGTACAATCATGATTATGATTACCCGGATGTCGTCGGCCAGGGAGAGCATCAGCCCGCGGAAGTTGTCCTGGTTCACGGCGTTGTTCTTTGAGCTGAACCTTACCACGGATGATATTCCTACGAGCAGTCCGGCCACGTCCTCCCCCCATTTCCGGCGTATGGCCAGGATGTCGATGAGTCCGTCTTCCAGCATCTGGTACATTCCGATGGCGAGAAGGATGTTGCGGTCCGGCTCGATCATTGAGGCGAACGCATGTGCCACTTTTATCGACAGCACGGCCTTGCAGAGCCCGTTGGCGGTGTGCGAGGGGGTGTCGAGCCTCATCATCGAGCGGACAAACATACGGAACGTCTCGATCTCGTCTCTGTCGAGCCTCCCCTCAAGCAGCGTGAGCAGTTCGCCGCGCATCTTCAGGAACTCCCTTCGCTCGTCGCGGCTCATCATCGTGCCCAAAGCATCGTTGTTGTCTTTCGTGTTGTCCATAACCTCACTGTTTGTATGTAGCGTACGTGTGTTTAATCTTGGTGCAAAAGTATAAAATAAATGAGGATAAGACTAAAAAAAACGTAAAAATCAATCTATCCTCATGTTATTTCGGTTTTGTTAAGCCCTTCCGGCTATTCCGCCGGATAGCGCCTGATGAAGGCGAAGATCGAGTCGTAGGCCGCCTCGCGCACCTCCTTGCGGCTCAGTATCAGGTCGTGCAGACCGCTGTCGATGGCGCATACCATGCGGCGTGTCCCAAGTTTCTCGCCGCGCTTCTGTATCATCTCCGGGTCGAGTACGCAGTCGCCCGTCTGAAATTCCGGCGTCCAGTTGCATCCCTCTATCTTGCGGCTGCTGTGCATCACCAGTATCGGCACCGTGATATTCCCGGCCTTGCTCATCAGTTCGCTCTGCGCATGGTTGATCGAATGCAGCCACGACATTGTGACGGGGGGTGAGTATATCATCTTCCAGTTTGTGTCGTATTCCCATTCGCCGTGATACTGGCGCAGAAGGCTGTAGGCGTAGCCGTCGCAGTTGGCCTGCCTGTGGGTGGCGTTCTTGTCGAGCTGTCCGAAGAAGGAGATTATTGGTATTGCGAAATTGCGCATGAAAGGGGAGAAATTCCATTCCAGGAACGGGCTGTTTGTGGCGATTCTCTCCACACCGCAGTCCTTCCCCTTTACAGCTCCGAGCAGGGCTACGGTCAGGCCGCCGGTGGAGTGTCCGCACAGCGTGATGTCGGTGTTTCCGTCGCGGCGCATCTGTGCCAGTGCGGAGTCGATGTCGTTGAAATACTCTCTCTGTTTCCTTACGTTGAAGGGGTATTGCCAGGGGAGGCGGGAGCGTCCGTAGCGGCGCAGGTCAACGGCGTAGAAGTTGAAACCTGAGTCGTTGTATATCTCGCCCATCTCTTTCTGGAAGAAATAGTCGTTGAAGCCGTGTACGTACAGGATGGCTCGTTTCGTGGGGCGGTCGCAGAGACGCCGTATGATAGTGGAGCGGCAAGGGCCGTCGAAAGCCTCTCCCTGGTCTACGAATCGGGCCTCGTAGCCGGCGAGAATGTCGGGGTGCCAGGCAGTGTCAGTGGTTCTGTACTTGGGGCCGTCGTATTTCTCTCCGTAATGCCATACCCAGGGCTTCTCCTGCTGTGCCATTAGCAGGAGGGCTGTCAAGAGAAGTAACAATAGTGGAAACTTACGCATAATACAGATAAACACATATCCCGCCCCGAAAGTTTAGAACGGCGGGGGGCCGCCGTGGCCGCCGAGAGGCGGGCCCATCGGGCAACGGCCGTCGCCCGGGGGCGGAGGGGGAATATCCCCCTCATTCCATTCGCGCGCCGCCTTCTTCTTGAGCGTGTTGAATTTCCACGTCACCCCGAACATCACGTAGCGCGTCAGGTCGTTGTAGCGGTTGTCGCTTATCATGCTCGCGCTCACCGAACGCGTGATGTTTTTCTTCTGCCCAAGCAGATCATAGGCCCTGACACTGAAAGTGAGCGACTTGTCAGACAGCACCGAGTAGGAGAGTTGCGCGTTCCACAGCCACTGGTCGGCATTGAACCCCGCCGAATAACCGCTCGATTTCGAGAAACTGAGGTCGGTCGAGAGGTCGAGCCCGAAGGGAAGATAAAGCGACGCGTTCGCGTCGAAACCATAGGAATGTGTCTTCTGGTTCTTCTGCTGAGGCATGGAGTTTGTCACCATCCCGAAGGAATAGGTCGGGTTCACCGTCATCTGGAAGATGTCGCTTGAGAATGTGATTCCCGCAGTAGGAGACAGACGCAGATTGCCCGTGCGGTTGAAGTCACCGTTGATATACCCCGGCGTCGACGAGAAACTTCCGTTGAGACGGACGTTGTAGCGCCACTTGCGGTTGCGGAAAGGCTGGTTGACCATCACCATGCCGAACACATTGAAATTGCCGTTGGCGTTCGCGTATGTCGTGGTGCGGCCTCCCGTCTCGGGATTGGAGACAGTCCTGGCCACGATGGTGTTCATCGCGTATGACACGTTTGCAACGGCGAATATCGCCTGCTGCGTGGTCATGTTGAAATTGTTGAAATGCGCCCCGATGCTCTGCGTGAAGGTAGGCTTCAGCCCCGGGTTTCCGACGCGGATGTTAAGCGGGTCGGAGACGTCGGCCACGGGCTGCAGCTGCGCCACCGACGGCTGAGAGGTGCGTGCGCGGTAATGGGCGCGGATCGACGAGCGGTCGGAGAATTTATACCGCAGGCGCGCGTAAGGGGAGACGTTCCATACCCATCGCGCCGGAATATTGCGCGCCGCGTCAATATAATCCTCGCTGGCCGTGCTCGAGGGGGAGAAGAGCAGCCCGGCGTCGAGATTTATCTTCTTTGTGGCCTTCTTGTAGCCTATCTGCAGCTCCTGGTTGAAGAATTTGTTGCGGAAGCGGTTGGAGAGGGCCTCGGAGAGCACGGCCCCCTCGGGCTCTCTGTCATAGGTGTCGCCGAGAGCCGGGTTATAGCCCTCCTGCAGAGGAAGGTCGTAGGTCAGTTTGTCGGCGTTGTTCCAGCGGTAGGAGAAGCGGTATGCGAAATTGAGGAAATTGCCGTTTTTCGGGTCGCCGAGAGGCTCGGTGTAGGTCAGGCGTGCCCCCACGGAATTGCTCCAGGAATTGTTGTCGATAAACCGGTATAGCTTTTCCGACTGGTCTGTGAGCAGGTAATATTCGATGTCGCTCCAGGTCGTGGCCTTCTCGCGGGTGTCGGAATATGAGTAATTCGCCTGGATGCTCAACGAGCGTCCCGGCTTGCCTTTGAATTTATGGTTGTAGATGAGCTCGCCGGCGGCCTCCACGGAGTGTCCACGGTTGTGGAAGGAGTTGAGGGAGTTGTTGACCGGTGTCAGGGCCGGGTCTCCGGCGTGCAGCAGGGTGGAGTCGAGGCGCGAGGAGTTGCGGAAACTGTAGGAGAAGCGGGGGCGGAAGTCGATTGTGTTGTAGTCGTCGATGTTCCATTGCAGACGGAAGTCGGAGCTGATGTTGTGCCCCTTGTCGCGGGTTCGCGCCCCGGAGCTCTGGTAGCTCGTGGAGTCGGGGAAGAGATATTGCACCTCCGATTTCTGCCGTGAGTCGCGGTCGGAGTGCGAGTAGAGCACATTTCCGCCGAAGCGTATCTTCTCGTCTTTGCCGATGTTGAAATTGATGCCGAAGCGCTGCGAGGTGTTGATGCCGCCGTTGCCTCCGAAGTCGCGGAAGCGGCCGCGCCCGCGGTCGGTGAATCCGTTGTCGTTGATATTGTTGGCGCCTCCGATTATCGTCACCTGGTTGCCGTTGCTGAACCGCGATATGGAAAGGTTTCCCTCGTATCGGCCGTCGGTGCCGTAGCCGGCGCCCACGTTTCCGAACCATCCGTTGTTCATGTCTTTCTTTACGGTGAGGTTGATTACTGTCTCCTCCTCGCCGTCGTCTACGCCGGTGAGGCGTGCCAGGTCGCTCTTGCGGTCAACCACCTGCACCTTCTCCACCATGTTTGAGGGCAGGTTCTTGGACGCCATCTGCGGGTCGTCATTGAAAAATTCCTTGCCGTCAACCAGTATCTTGGTGATTGATTTTCCGCCGGAGGTGATGGAGCCGTCGGATGCCACCTCCACGCCGGGCAGTTTCTTGAGGAGGTCCTCGACAGTGGCGTTGGGTTTGGTGTGGAAGGAGCCTGCATTGAACTCGAGCGTGTCCTGCTTGGCTACGACGGCGGTCTTAATGGCCGTTACCACGGCCTCCTTGAGCGTGACGGCGCTCTCGGAGAGCCTGATGTCGCCGAGGTCGGCATTGGAGTCGGACGAGGGGAGCGACGCGCTTTTGCGCACATTGTCCATCCCCGTCATGGAGACGATTACGGCATATTCGCCTGTTTTAAGTTTGGGGAAGGAGAAGTAGCCGTTGTCGCCGGCCACAGTCATGGCTGACGCAGTGGAATCGGAGGCGGCGAGCAGCTGTACGGTTGCCCCGGGGAGCGGTTGGCCGGTATCGTCGACCACCCGTCCTTTGATTGAAGCGGCCCAGACGGGTATTATGGTCGAGCAGCATAGGGCGATAGGGAGCAGAGTTGTCTTTTTCATCAATATAGAGAAATTACCTGTAAAGAGCGACAGCCCCCACGTCTGCGAGCCATCATCGGAAAAATAATGGAATCCAATACGGAAAATTAGAACCGTCAATTCATCTGACGTTTAAAATCTAAACAAAATTTAACAGAAAGCCCCAAGTCCGGTAACTATTCAGCGGACACGGTGAGGTAGTCTTGCGGGGATAAAAACCGTCTGCTGAAGCGAGTAATGGCGGGCATACAATCTGTTGATTTTGCGAAAATTAGATACGATTTTATTTGATCATGTCAAAAAAATTCGTATCTTTGTGTCTGTGAAACAACAGGTTAACGACATAACGGAAGTGCTTCGCGGGTTGTCCGTGCAGATTGAATCGATGCAGAAAACCATCGATTCTCAACACTCGACCATATGTCAGATTAACCGCACCAGTCAAGGCCAGCTTAAGGAAATACGAGACCTAAAGCGAATGCTAAAGAAGAAAGACAAGGAGAATGAAGAACTCCGTAAACGCCTTTCCAAATACGAGGAGCCGCCGAAAACCTCGGGCAACAGCAGCACTCCGCCGTCAAAGGAACAGATGAAGGATGAGATTGTCCGTCGTACCAGATCTCTTCGTAAACCCACCGGGAAAAAGCCCGGCGGCCAGCCGGGGCACGAGGGCAAAACGCTTGAACTGACAGACTCCGCCGACAGCATAACAGAAGAAAGTGGTGACGTTTGCGATGCCTGCGGTGATTCGTTGGAGGGATGTGACACCGAGCTTGACTACATCACCCAGATAATATCACTGCCGCAGCTGAAGCCTCTGATAACTGAAGTGCGCCACTATGTCAAAGTCTGCCGCACATGCGGCAGGCGTGTCAGGTCACATATTGAGCGGCGTCGCTCAAACGCCGTGGTATACGACGCGTCTGTCAAGGGGCTTGTCGTCTATCTTTCCACGGTGCAGTTCCTTCCGTATAATCGGATAGCTTCATTTTTCAAAGAGGTGTTCGGTCTGGAAATCAGTCAGGGATCGATGGTAAACTGGATTAACAAGGCAAAACGGGCTGCCGGGCCGGCCATTGAGAAAATCAAGGAGTATATAATGCAATCCTCAATCGTCGGGTTCGATGAGTCCGGCTGCTACTGCAATAAACGACTTGACTGGGCATGGATAGCGCAGACAGTTTATTTTACATTGGTATTCCATGGCAAAAGCCGCAAAGGGCAGGAGCTTGAGGACCGTTTCGGTGACTCTCTCGAACGCATGACTGCCGTGACCGACCGCCACAGTGCATACTTCGCACTGCATTTTCTTAACCACCAGGTCTGTCTGGCGCATCTGCTCCGTGAATGCCAGTATCTCAACGAGCTTGACAAAGAGCAACAGTGGTCAAAGTCAGTGGAAAGCCTCCTGCAGGAAGCCATTCATGAACGGAATCAAAATCCGTCGGAATCGATTGATACCGCGCCATGGCTCGAGCGACTTGACAGACTCATCGACGAGAATCTGTCCAAACTGAATGAAAAGTTCACTACATTCAAGAACGGTCTGCTCAAATGCCGCGACTACATATTCAACTTCCTGCGGGATCCGGCAATACCGCCAGACAACAATGCCTCCGAGCGCGGAATCCGGAAACTCAAAAGGTAGTGTTTCACTGAGTGT
>DKYZ01000028.1:0-16875 GCA_002493515.1 Porphyromonadaceae bacterium UBA7087
GGGCCTCGAATTTCTTCTTGATGCTATCCATCTCGTTGATGCCATCATTGACGACAAACCCCATTCTCTTCATCTTGTCCAGAAAGGGACCGAACGCCTCCATGTTCTCCTCCGGAAATTCTATGACTTTCTTGTAAGCCTCGAGTCTTTCCTTGGAGATAAGAAAAAATTTCTCCGTCACCCCGTTGAAGAATACATATTTCTCTCCAAACGGAATTATATAGTTGTATTTACTCGGCTTCATATACATATAGTTCAATTTATGATATTCCATTTCCATTCGCTGGCATCACTCTATCTCGACATAGCCGATATAAATATAGTCGTCGGTGGTGAACTTCACCATATACCTCCCTTCGTTGGAGAAGAGGAACCCGGTGAAGTCGGACTCGTCGGCAAACGAGGCAAGGCATACCCCCTCCTCGTCACACACCTCATATGAGAGGATATCAGCGGAATCAATACCCTGGATCTCCACGCCGCCGTCAAGGCTGATGATAGCCTCCATCGGGTAGCCTGGAGCTCGGTCTCCACGTTGCGGAAGATCTTTCTCGTTTGTTTCAGCGGAACAAGTCGTTTTGACGACTGAAAAAGAAACGTAGTCTACTGTACTTGCCCAAGCGCCTCCGGAGAGGAAGAGCATCATAAAGATGATTAGAGATAATTTGAACTTTAGCATAATACCTTGTTTTTTTCCGCTAAGTTAGCCCCGGGGCAAGGATAATGCCAAAAAAAGTTGTTCGGAAATTGTTCGGAAATGCAATGCAGGCTGTCCGAACAGATGGAAATTGTTCGGAATTTGTTCGGAATTTGTTCGGAATTTGTTCGGAATTTGTTCGGAATTTGTTCGGAAATTGTTCGGAAATTACTTTTTGATTCGAGTTAAGAGGCTGAATGACAGAATATTGCAATAGCCATGGATAATAAGGTTCGGCAGACAAGGACGCCCGCCGAACTGAAGGTGTCTCGCTACGCGAGACCGGGAGCTGGAAGGCTCGAAGACGGGACGTCTTCGGCTCCGGCCGGGCCCCGACGCCTCCCTAAAGGATGCGCAATATGCCTCCAAGGCTCTTGACGTCGAAGTCATTTCCGAACATTCTTTCCCCTAACTGAGAACGCCTGGCAGAGACTGTCGACTTGGAGCGCCCGACCAATGTCGCTATGTTGGTTACGTTAAAACCGCACCTCATGAGGAGTGCGATATGATAATCTATATCGTCAAGCTTGCCGTTCGTGAGCAGCATCAGATTATGCTTGAAATCCTTTGACTCATTCAGGATTATCCCCTCAATCTGATTCCATAGAGGCTTACCGTCCGGAATAAGACTTTTTTTATCAATGAGACCCTGAATCTTCCTGTATGCTTCTGAACCCAATATGTCATGAGATACAGGAGGCAGCGACTCTGTCTTCTCCAATATGGATCTCAGTTCCTCCTGCAGCTGTTTCCGCAGCTCATCCTCGCTCATCGCCGCCGGAATCAGTTTGACTTCCCGGGCCGCTGTTTCTGTATCCTCACCCTTCTCAGCAAAATCCTTCTCTTCCGTCGTAGTCTGAATGGCAGCCTTCAATGTACTGGCATTATACAGCTTGTTTTGAAGTTCAATTAACCTCCTGTTATGGATGTTCTTTTTTATATAGATATACAGCAACAGAGCCATCACCATGATTACAAGGATTGCAACCGACCATAACATCATATCCCTGTCTTTCTCAGCTTTCATGCGTTTCCTTTCATGAAGGCTATAGTTATACATGGAGTTCTGAACGACAACCTGCTCTCCTTCATGCGAACTTACATAATCATTCATCGTGACCCAGTATCTGTCATAAAAGACAGATAACGAATCCTTATTGATAAATTTTCTCAATTCTGGAGAAAGTAGTATTCTGTAACCGGACTTGCGATTGTTCGGATCCGGACTCAAGACAAGTTCGTGGGCGTATATGTATGCGGTGTCGAATACTCCTGCGCGATAATAAACCTCGGAGCCGATTGCAAGATACACATTCCTGAACTCGGGGATGACCTCACCGCCAATCCCACGGATAATATCCAGGGCGGAATCGACATTCCCCTTGTGGAGCTTTACCGACGCAAGATAAATGCGTGCGTTTCCCGCTTCTATGGGAGAAATCAGCATACTCCAGTCATATGCTTTGCGGAAGGCGATCTCAGCCTCGTCATAATCCCCAAGCTTATCAAATATATCTCCAAGCAACAGATGGTTCTATGCGAGTCCGAACGTATCCTTTAACACCGAGTCCAGGCCAAGTGTTTCCCGGAGATATGGAACCGCCTGCCGGTGTATGCGCAATGTGTTCAGCAGACGTCCTGTCTGGCTGAGGATACGCTTTTTCAGCTTCAGGTCATACTCATGGCGGTCAAATTCATCCAATGCCGACTGGAAGTATCTCAGCGCCGTCGGATAATCGCCGATGTCGCTGTAGACGCGCCCTCCGTAGTAGAGAGCCTCGGGATAATGACGACTTCCCTTGTGCTTATCGTAGTAACCGAGGCAGTCGAGGATTAGGCTGTCGGAGGTGTGGGTGACATACGCCTTGTCGCGCGCCTTTATCAGCAAAAGGTCGCGGTAATGGCGGTCCGCCTCGGAAAGGGCGGAGTCGCCAAGCTCCCCGAGTGCGGCCAGGGCCACTTTCGGGCTGTCGGAAACCATCGACGCAATACGCGCCAGCTCCGGCGAATCCTTCCCGGAGCACCGCCAGAGAAAAACACTCGTCAGAATCAATAAAACCGGTATGTATATAAGCTTTCGCATTGACTGTCTGTTTTTGTATTTTGTAGGGAGAAACCCGGGGCGAGACACACTGCGCTACGTATGCCCTATGTGCCGCTCCACGTTTCGCTCTGCAAAATTACAAATTTTTATGAAACCACACCACGCCACGCGCCTAAGGCGCCTGCGCTTTTTATTGAACATTTTGCAAACCTGTACAAAACACCACCTGAACATTTTGCCTAACCTGTACATTTCCGGGGTAAAACACTTTGCCTTTTCTGCCATTTTTACTATCTTTGCACTAAATATCAATAAGTTAAGACACAACCGATCTTCAAACGCAAAATATACTCCCGGATTGAGGAGTGGAAAGCAAAATCCAATGGAAAAACGGCCCTCCTGATCGAGGGAGCATGACATCATCTACCTCCCGATATACATGACCGAGCCTCTATAACTTACCGCTTCGCAGCGACCAGAGGCCGGAGAGGAGGCAGACCCCGAGCATGACGGAGCCCATATAGAAGATGAACGCGAACGAGGTGTGGTCTACGATAAAGCCCCAGGCGCCCGATGCAACCGTGCCTCCGGCCGCCAACGCTATCGACACCACCGAATAGATGCGCGCGTAGTCGCGGCTGCCGAACACCTCACGCACGAGCACCGCCGTCTGCACCGTCACAGCCGCGTAACACCATCCGAACAGGAACGCGCCACATATTATCGCCCCGATCCACCGCGACATCCACAGCATGCACAGCAGGCCGGCGATTCCTGTCAGTGTAGACACAAGCACCCCCACCCGGCAACTGCGGTCGTTGATATACCCGAGGGCGAGCTTGCCTACCGTAACCCCGGCCATGGCTCCCGAGGCAACCAACGCGCCCTGCTCTATGCTGAACCCTACCGACGACGCATATTTGGGCAGGAACAGAAACAGCGTGGAGGAAGCCATGATGAGAAACGCGAAAAGCACCAGCACATAGAACGATGCCTTCCGCACTGCCTCCGAATAATCCACACCCCGGGCAACGGCTTTTCCGCCCGTGCCCTCGATCTCATCGGCCGCCCCGACCGGAGTCACTCCCTTCTGCGCCGGATAGTCGCGGAGCAGAAGAGCCGTGGCCGGAGTCACGACAAGCAGTATGATGCCTCCGAACGTGAGATAGCCCGCATGCCATCCCCACTGCGAGAGAATCCATCCCCCCACCGGGTTGAACAGGATGCCGCCGATGCCTGACGCCGCGCTGCATATACCGATAAGGAAACCGACATTGCGCCGAAACCAGCGGTTGATGAGCGTCGGAAAACTCAGATAAAGCAGGAACGCCAGTGTGACCCCTATCACGCATCCGGCCACATAAAACTCCCAAAGCTTCGTGAAAAGCGACATGAGGGCCATGGTGGCGCCAAGCACGGCCGAGCTGCCGGTAAGCAGCCAGCGGGCGCTGTATCTCTCCATCAGTCTCCCTGCAAACCCGAGCGACAGCGCGGAGGTAAGGAAACTTAGCGACATATAGAGTCCGAACTCACCTGTGGTGGCCCCGATGGCCTCGCTCACAGGCTGATAGAATATTCCGGCGCAACTCATGGAGAGGCCGACGTCAATGCCCATTATCAGGCAGCAGCAGGCTACTATGACATAGCCGTAATGTGGTGTTTTCATGGTAACTATTAGTGATGAACTATTAGTGATGAACTATTAGTGATGAACTAACTATGACCGTCAAAGGGCCGGGCTCCTTAACGAAGTCCCGGCCCCTGTCAGTCAGATATAATTTAATATTCCTTAATTAAGCAGTCCGAGCATGCCTGCCGATGCCGACACCGAATCCACGCAATACTGGTAGATGAAAGGCACGATTCCGAAGAACACGATACCTGCCACGCAGATCCACAATGCCAGACGGCTCCAGTTGTCGGAACGGAACGCTCCAATCTTCGGCTCCTCCGGGCTGATCCATATGGCCTTCACCACGAGCAGATAGTAGTAGAGTGAGATGATGGTGTTGATCAAGGCGATCAACACGAGCATATAGAGAGCCATCGAGCCCGTTCCTGTCACCGAGGTGAAGATAAGGATCTTGCTGAAGAATCCGGCAAACGGAGGAATACCGGCCAACGAGAACATCGCCAGGGTCATGGTGAACGACAGCCAGGGATTCGTCTTGTGAAGCCCGTTGTAGTCGTCCATGCTCAGCTTGCCCGTGCTGCTCTCTATGGTGGAGATCACGGCAAAGGCGCCGAGGTTGCTGACGATATAGACGAAGATATAGAAGATCATCGAGGCGAGACCCCGACCGTCGGCGGCCATAGCGCCGAGCATGATGTAGCCGGCCTGCGAGATCGAGGAGAACGCCATGAACCGCTTCATGTTCTTCTGGCGGATTGCGAAGAGGTTGCCGATCGTGATTGTGGCGATGATCACGGCATACATCATCCACTCCCAGCAGTCGGAGTAGACGCCTCCGAAGCAGGTGGTGAAGATTACGAAGAATGTCACGGCAGCCGCGCCTTTCGACACAACCGACAGATAACTCGTGACGGCTGTCGGGGCTCCCTGGTAGACGTCGGCCGTCCAGAGATGGAAGGGCACGAGCGACAGCTTGAAACCGATGCCGGCTATCACGAACGCGATTGCCGCGATAAGCAGACCGCTCATCTCGCCGCTCTGTATCACCCTGGCCAGGTCGTCGAAATAGAGCGACCCGGTGGAGAAGGCGTACACGAACGAGAGACCCACCATGAGGATCGCGGAGGAGAAGACAGCCGTCAGGATATACTTGATGGCAGCCTCATGGCTCTCATAGTGACGCTTCTCGAAGGCCACCATCGCGGCCAGGGGCAGCGAGGCCGTCTCCAGGCCGATGATGAAGAGAAGGAAATGACGGGCCGAGACCATGAGATACATTCCGAAGAGAGTGACGAGCATCAGCTCGAAGAACTCAGCCTTGCGTATCACCACATCCTCGCGGTCGACCCACTTGGCCGACTGAAGGATGACGATGAACGCGCCTATGTTGAGAATCGCCTTGACGGCGTTGGTCATGGTGTCGTTGACATACATACCGCCGAATATCGACTCGCCGCTCGCCGGCACGATCCAGATGGCAACGGTGCCGAGGAGGAACAACACAGCCGTCATCGGCGTCAGGAAGCTCTTCTTGGTGTCGCCGGCAAAGAGGTCGGCCAGCAGGACTATCACGAAGATGCCCAGCACGATCAGCTCCGGAAGCATCGACACGAACTGTGAATAGTCTGTTGATTGAATAAAATCCATTTTTATATGAATATCTTGCTAAGGTTAGTCAATTCGTTGGTTAGATAGCTCCCTGGATGGCGTTGATGATCGGCACGAAACTGTGCTGTATCGTCTCGTTGATCCAGTTGGGGAAACAGCCTATGCCCGCTATGCAGACGATGAGGGTCACCGTGGCCAGACGCTCGAACCATGTGGCGTCGGTGAGCTCAAGATGATGCTTGTCCTGCACAGGGCCCAGCAGCAGCTTGCCCACGACGCGCAGGATATACACTGCCGTGATGACAATCGAGCAGGTGGCGGTTATCACGAAGACGCGGTGGAACAGGTCGCTGTTCTGGAAGGAGCCGAAGAAGATCGTCATCTCGGCCACGAAGCCGGAGAGACCCGGAAGACCGAGCGAGGCGAAACCGGCTATCATGTAGCAGACACCGAGATAAGGCATTATCTTCATGAGGCCGCCCATCTGGCGGATGTCACGCGTATGCGTCCTTCCGTAGATCATACCGATCAGGGCAAAGAAGAGAGCCGTCATGAGGCCGTGGCTGAGCATCTGGAGTATAGCTCCGGTCATAGCCGTGGTGTTGAGCATCAGGATGGCGAAGAGCACCATGCCGCAGTGGGACACCGACGAATAGGCGTTGATATACTTGAGGTCGGTCTGCACGCAGGCCGAGAAGGCTCCGTAGACGATGCTAATGCCCGTGAGGATGATGAAAATCCAGGCAAGCTCGTTGGCGGCTGCCGGAAGCAGGTAGATGGCGATGCGGAAGCAGCCGTATCCACCGAGCTTCATGAGCACGCCGGCGTGGAGCATCGACACGGCGGTCGGGGCACATGCGTGACCGTCGGGGCTCCATGTGTGGAACGGGAACATGGCGCCGAGCACGCCGAATCCTACGAACGTGCAGCAGAACAGGAGATTCTGCCACGACGGGTCGATGGCGCTATTGTGTGCGATCTCAAGGATATTCCATGTCGGGACCCCACCCTCCGGAGCGCTGTGCCAGTAGATGCCGAGAAGGCCGAGCATCAGGAAGGCGGAGCCTCCCATCAGCATCAGGGTAAGCTTCATCGCGCTGTATTCCTTGCGGCCAGTGCCCCACACGCCGATGAGAAGATACATCGGGATGAGGGCCACCTCGTAGAACATGAACATCGTGAAGATGTCGATCGAGATGAAGAAGCCGTATACTCCTGTCGAGAGGAGGCAATACCAGAGGAAGAAGTTCTTGGGAAGGGGATTGATCTTCCATGAGGCGAATGTGCCGGCGAAGACGATTACCGAGGAGAGCAGGAGCATCAGCACCGATATGCCGTCGACACCCACAGCCAGGTGGATATTGAGCGGAGCGTACCAGAGCCAGCTGCCTGTGAAAAGCATCTCGTCGTCAACGCCCATGCCACGCAGGCGCAGGAAGTCGCAGCAAAGCACAACCGAGAGCGCGAGCAGCGCGGTCGAGCCCACAACCATCACGGCGCGTATGGCTTTCATGCCGGAATTGCGGCAAAGCCCGAGTCCTATCATCATGATGACAGGAATCACTACAAACCAGATTAAAATATTTTCGAACATGATTGTTAGTTTTTCTGCGTTGCGGTTTATTTATAGAAGACAAATCCAGGTGACGGCTGCAAGAAGCGCGGCGCCAAGGAAATACCATACGACGTAGGCCTGCACCTGGCCCGACTGCATCCCGCGGATGGAGTAGGACACTTTCTGGGTGACCCAGGCGAAGGCGTTCATCATTCCGTCAATCACGTGGCGGTCAAACCAGGCGATAGCCGTGCATATGCCGCCGAAGATGATCTTGTGGGTGATGAACATGTAGATCTCGTCCCAGTAGAAGCGGCGGTGGGCTGCCATCCAGAGACCGGGGCACATGTTCTTGACCCTCGTGGGCCATTCGTTGCGCTGACGATACATCACCGTGGCCAGACCGATCGCGCAGATTGCCACTATAAGGCTCGTGGCGGCAACCGGAAGCTCGATATGGATGTGGTAGGGCTCACCGTTCCAGGTGACGAACTCGCCGAAAGGTATGAAACCTGCCACACACGACACGGCTGCCAGGATGATGAGCGGAAGCGACATCTGCCAGGGAGCGTCATGCGGCTTGTGGTGCTTGTAGTCGGGATTCTCCTCCCACCAGAAGATGAGATAATAGAGACGGAACATATAGAAGGCGGTCAGACCGGCCACCATTGTCATCCAGGCGCCCCAGAACCAGTGGCGGCTGAACATGGCGGCGAGCATCTCGTCTTTCGAGAAGAAGCCGGCGAAAGGCCAGATACCGGCTATGGCGAGACAGCCGATAAGGAATGTCCAGTGGGTGATGGGCATGTATTTGCGGAGACCGCCCATCTTGGTGTAGTCGTTGGAGTGGACGGCATGGATCAGGGCACCGGCTCCAAGGAAGAGGAGCGCCTTGAACATGGCGTGCGTGAAAAGATGGAACATACCGGCCATGTAGCCGAGTCCGGAGTAATGCACACCCTCCACCGGCTGGTCGTAGGCGCAGCCGAGAGATACCATCATGAAGGCTATCTGCGATATGGTGGAGAACGCGAGCACCCTCTTTATATCGATCTGGGCGCAGGCCACCACAGCCGCATAGAATGCCGTGATGGCGCCGACAACGGTGACAAACGTCAGAGAGTCGTCGACAACGCAATATACGGGGAACATACGGGCCACCAGGTAGACACCGGCCACGACCATCGTGGCGGCGTGGATAAGGGCCGACACGGGCGTCGGGCCCTCCATGGCGTCGGGAAGCCAGATATGGAGCGGCATCATGGCCGACTTACCCATACCGCCTACATAGATGAGAACCATCGCCCACGTCAGAACCGACGCGCCCATGAACGTAGCGCCACCCGTGGAGCTGAGCACAGCCTCGGGATTGCTTGTCATGGATATGAAATTGAAGGTGTCGGTATAGAACGAGAGCAGCAGGATGCCGATGAGGAAGCCGAGGTCGGCGAAGCGCGTCACGATGAACGCCTTCTTGGAGGCCGACACTGCCGACGGGAGCTTGTAGAAGAAGCCGATCAGCAGGTAGGACGACACGCCCACGAGCTCCCAGAAGATATACATCTGGAAGATGTTGGTGGCAACGACGAGTCCGAGCATCGAGAACGAGAAGAGCGACAGGAACGCGTAATATCTCTGGAAACCAGGCTCATGCTCCATGTAGCCCCAGCTGTAGAGATGCACCATGAATGAGATCGTGGTGATGACTATCAGCATCATCGCGCTGATGGGGTCGAGGATGAAGCCCAGGTTGACCACAAGCCTCTCGGTAAACGCGAGCCATGTGACGTCGAAGACCTGGAACTGCTGGCGGACACCGTCGATGATGAACTCCGGGTTGCCGCTGAAGAAATAAGTGAACGCTACAATATAAGCGAGAGTCATCGTCGTGCCCATGCCGAGGATGCCGAGCACGCCGGCCACCTTGCGGGGCATGTAGACTCCGCCGATTCCCAACAGCAGGAACATGCACACGGGAATCGCGAGTATCAATATAGGAAGTGTGATCTCCATAGCTTAAAACTTCATTTTATTTACCTTGTGAATATCGCTGTCGCCCACCGAACGGTAGATGTTGATGATGATGGCTATAGCTATCGCGGTCTCAGCAGCCGCCAGGGCCACTGCGAAAAGCGTAAAGACCATTCCCTCCATCGAGCCGGGGAAAAGGAAGCGGTTGAAAATCACGAAATTCAGATCGGCCGAGTTCAGGATCAACTCCAGAGACACCAGCATGGCGATCAAGTTCTTGCGGGTGATAAACCCATAGACGCCGCAGGCCGTCATGATGACGCTGGGCACCAGATACCATAATATACTTAAGTCCATGAGCTATTATCTTTTACGGGCGATTGTCACGCCGCCGATTATACATGCCAGAAGCAGCACACTTATAGCCTCGAAGGGGAGAAGATACTGAAGTCTTCCCGAGCCTGTGAAAGCCTCGCCGATCTGCTGCATGGTGATTTCCCGGCCGCTCGTCAGACACTCGGCCAGGGAGGCGTCGTGAGGCAGCGGCATGTAGAAAAGAGCGAAAAGAAGAAGCACTGTTCCCAAGCCGGAGGCCACCAGGCCGACTATGCGGCGGTGTGTGTCAAGCACCCCGCTGCGGTCGTTGGGCTTGTGGGTGAGCACAATCGCGAAGACGAACAGCACCATTATGCCGCCCGCGTAGACAGCGATCTGCACCGCGCCCAGAAACTGATATCCGAGCTGGAAATAAATCACGGCCGTGCTCAGGAGAACAAACAGCAGATATGTGGCGGAGCGCAGGATGCGTCGTGAGGTCACGGTAAGCACACTGAACACCGCGATCGCTATGGCCGCGATGAAATAGACTATTATATTGCCTACAGAATCCATTGTTTATTGATTGTTAGCTTTGTTATCTTCGTTTACGGGAGCTGCCGCACCCTCTGCGGGAGCGGGGGCAGCGTTCTCGGCAGCGGCTTTGGCTGCAGCCTCCTTCTCGGCCTTGATCCTTGCAGCCTTGGCAAGCGCCTCGGCCTTTATCTGCGCGAGCTTCTCGGGATCCATCGCCGGCTTGGGCGCAGGCGCCGGAGCAGCGTCCGCGGGTTCCGGACGGTAGTTGAGCTGCTTCACGAGCTTATCGCGCGTGAAGACGGCCTGCTCGAAATCATTGCTGAACTCAAGCGCGCCCTGCGGACAGGTGGTGACACACAGCATGCAGAACGTGCAGCTGCCCAGGTCGTACATATACTTGTCGAGCTTGCGCTTCTTCTTGCCGTCGGGGAGCTCCACCATCTTTGTGGTGAGCTGGATGGTCCCGTTCGGACAGTTCATCTGGCAGATGCCGCATCCTATACATTTATGGCGGCCCTCGCTGTCATACTTCAAGGTAAGCTCGGCGCGGAAACGGTCGGAGATGTCGAGCGTCGCACGGTTTTCCGGATACTGCTCGGTGATCTTGGGAGTCACGAACTCCTTACCCGTGACGGCCATTCCCGTCACAAGACTCTTAATGCCTTTGCCTACTTCTGAAAAATACTGAATAATATTGCTCATTAATCCGCTATATTTTCTGAATTTCTTTCGTTGTCGTCTCTTAATCTCACCTTTTCACCTGGCCGCCGATGATATCGAGCAGCTCGGTGGTAATGCTCTGCTGGCGAAGCTTGTTATATTCAAGCTGCAGCTCGTCGAGAAGCTTCTTGGCGTTGTCGTTGGCCGACTGCATCGCCATTACCCTCGCCGCCTGCTCCGACGCCTGGTTCTGGATCGTCACCTCCTGCATGGTGGAGAGTACAAACATCGGTAGCACCTCATTGAAAATCGTGTTCGCGTCAGGCTCGAATATATAGAGCTTGTTGTCCTGCTCCATCTTCCTCTCCGACATCGGGCCCTGTATGGCCTCCTCTGTCACCGGGAAGAGCTGCTCCACTTTCGGTCGCTGCCGGCTCATGGAGAAATACTGCATGTGCACCACCTCCACCAGGTCATAGCTTCCGTCGGTGAATCCCTCGCGCAATCTGTGGGTGAAGGCGTCGACCGCCCTGCCCTCCATTTTCGAATCCACACCCTCAGGTATGCTCACTTTCAGCCTGGCATTCTGCAGATGCTGACACGGCTTGTGAAGCTTGCGTCCCACCGGCAGCAGCTCTATCTCCACATCGGAGCCGTAACGCTCACGCAGGGAATTTAGCTCTACAAGCAGATGCTTGAAAATGTTGATGTTGTATGCTCCGCAGAGACCGTCGTCAGTGCCGTAGACCACCACGCATATCCTTTTCACGTCCCTGCTCTGGATGAGCACGGAGTTGAACTCGGTGTCCGTGGCGAGTATATGGGCCATGATCGACCTTATCTGCCTCTGATAAGGAGTCAGCCGGCGCAATGCCTGCTCGCTCTTGTGCACTTTCGCCGAAGAGATCATCTTCATGGCGCCGGTGATCTTCTCACTCGACGACACGGAGCCTATCCTTATCTTTAATGCCTTTAATGTAGCCATCTGAAGATGTTACGGTTTGGTTGTGAATTGTTTCAATCAAATATATACCCGGTGTCCGCATCCATGCGGCCGCGGACACCGGATTAGTTCGTTTATTTCTCCTTTGCGTGCGTCGCGAACCTGCCCGACACCTCGGATGCGCACTGCGTAAGCTTCTGCTGCACGTCGTCGGTGAGACGTCCGGCGCGGAGCTCGTCGAGCACCTCCTTCTGGTATTTTCCCTTGAGCAGCTGCAGGAGCATCTCCTCAAACTCCTCTACCTTGTCGAGAGGCACGTTCTCAAGAAGTCCGTTCACGCCGCAGTAGATCACAGCGATCTCGTTCTCGACCGCCCAGGGTCTGTACTGGGGCTGGATGAGCAGTCGCTGGTTCTTGCGTCCGCGGTCGATGACGCGCGCGGTGACGGGGTCGATGTCGCCGCCGAATTTCGTGAACGACTCCAACTCGCGGAACTGCGCCTGATATGTCTTCAGCGTACCGGCCACCTTCTTCATGGCCTTGATCTGGGCGTTGCCACCCACACGCGACACGGATATACCTACGTTGATGGCCGGACGGATACCCTGGTTGAACAGTGAGCTCTCCAGGAAGATCTGGCCGTCGGTGATGGATATCACGTTGGTCGGGATGTAGGCCGATACGTCGCCGGCCTGCGTCTCGATGATCGGAAGGGCCGTCAGCGAGCCTCCTCCCTTCACCATCGGCTTGAGCACCTCCGGAAGGTCGTTCATCGTGGAAGCCACCTCCTGGTTGTCGATGATCTTCGCGGCACGCTCCAGAAGACGGGAGTGCAGATAGAAGATATCTCCGGGATATGCCTCGCGTCCGGAAGGACGCTTGAGGATAAGGGAGATCTCGCGATAAGCGACAGCCTGCTTGGAGAGGTCATCATATACGATAAGCGCGTCGCGGCCGGTGTCACGGAAATATTCTCCGATGGCCACGCCGGCAAACGGGCTGTAGTAGCGCATGGAGGCGGAGTCAGATGCCGTGGCGGCAACAACCACCGTATAGTCCATCGCGCCATATTTCTCAAGCGTATGGACCAGGGCTGCCACCGATGACGCCTTCTGGCCGATGGCCACATATATACAGTATACGGGCTTTCCGTCAAGATAGTTCTGACGCTGGTTGATGATGGTGTCGATGGCGATTGCCGTCTTACCGATCTGACGGTCGCCGATGATGAGCTCACGCTGGCCGCGACCGATAGGAATCATGGAGTCGACGGCCTTCAGGCCAGTCTGGAGCGGCTGGTTCACCGGCTGGCGGTAGATGACGCCGGGAGCCTTGCGCTCGAGGGGAAGACGTATCCTCTTGCCCTCGATAGGCCCTTTGCCGTCGATTGGGTCGCCGAGAATGTTGATCACGCGTCCCAGCAGACCCTCGCCTACCGGTATCGAAGCAATCTCACCCGTGCGGCGCACCGACATGTTCTCAGTAACTTTGTTGACATTGTCGAGGAGCACGACACCGACGTTGCTTTCCTCCAGGTTGAGAGCGACGCCCGTGACGCCGTTTTCAAACTCGACAAGCTCGTTGGACTTCACATTCTCCAGACCGTAGACATGCGCCACGCCGTCGCCGACCTCCAGCACAGTGCCCACTTCCTCGAATTTTGTCTGGATATTGACATCCTCGAGCTCTTTTTTCAATATATCAGATATTTCGCTTGGATTAAGCATCTTTTCAATTGCTTCTTATGAGATTTAGTCGTAATTGTTCCAGTTCTCCGCTCAGCGACGAATCCATCCTCACTGAATCCACATCTATCACGAAGCCTCCGATGAGGTCCGGGTTCACTCTCTCCTCGTATTCGAAGGTGCTTCCCTTGAAAGCGCCGGCCACGAGCTTCTTGAGCTTATCCATCTCGGCATCGGGTAACTTCGCGGCGGTGGTTATGACCACCTGCGATATATGGTTCTGCGTGCGGTAGATGTCGCGGAAAGCGAGCATCATCAGGTAGACGAGGTCTTCGCGATGATGGGCAAGGACGAGCTTTATGAAACGCCTGAAATCGTCATCGGCCTTTTCCCCGGCCGCAGCGACAATCAGCTTTTCCTTGTCTGCCGCCTTCACGAAGGGATTCGACAGCACCTTCTGCAGGTCCGGGTTGTCTCTGAAAGACTTCACGACGGTCAACGCCAGATCATACATCCGTCTGGTGTCGCCTTTGTCAATGGCGAACTTATAGAGCGCCTTGGCATAGCGGTGGGGTATCAAGCCGGTGATCATCTTTTAGTTTTTCTCTATTTCGTCCAACATCTTGTTGACAAGCTCCTTCTGTGCCGCGTCGCTGCTCAGCTTGCTGCGCATCATCTTCTCGGCAATCTCCAGAGAGAACCTGCTGACTTCGTTTCTGATCTGCAGCTCAGCCTCCTTGCGGCTCTGGTCGATGGAGACCTTGGCGGCGTCCATCACTTTCTGCGCCTCCTCGGAAGCTTCCCTGCGGGCCTCCTCCACGATCTGAGTCTTCATCTTGGCTGCCTCGCGAAGTATCTCGGCCTGGCGCTGCTGCGCTTCCTCCACATACTTCTGAGCCTCCGCACGAGCGTTGTCGAGCTGCTCTTTCGCCTGCTTGGCATACTCCACTCCCTTGTCGATGGTGTCAGCACGCGAATCCATGTTCTTTATTATCACCGGCCATCCCCACTTCCACAATACGAAGAAGAGGACGATGAAGGCGACAAACATCCAGAATACCAGTCCAAAATCAGGAGTGAATAATTCCATTTGTTTCTTCTTTTAACGGTTTGCTATCTATCGGCCTGACCGATCTCCTTTATTAGAGGAACAAAGCCAGGGCAGCGACAATCACTGCGAAAAGGGCAACACCCTCCACAAGAGCCGCAATAACAATCATGTTGGAACGGATGTCACCGGCCGACTCAGGCTGACGGGCGATGGCCTCCATGGCGGAAGAACCGATCTTTCCGATTCCGATACCTGCTGCAATGGCGGCGATGCCGGCTCCAAGTGCTGCACCGAGTGCTGTCAACGGTGCGACTGCTGCTAAAATCATTGATAACATAGTTGTAGTTGTTTTAAGTTTATTTTTTTGTTTATTTTATCTTTTTGATTCCCCTTTCATATGTCTACCGAAGCCGGAACAGCGACCTCCTCGACCTTACCGTCCTTTATCTCCTTCTCATGACCCTCGTGGCCATCCTCCTGACCCATCGCGATGAACATCGTGGAAAGCATCGTGAAGACATAGGCCTGGATGAAGCTTACAAGCACATCAAGCGCGAGCATGAAAATGGTGAAGAGCACTGATATCACAACCGACCCTCCGGCTGCCGCGGCTCCATAGGCTGCGAAGATGAAGATAAGCATCACCAGGGTGATTACAATCATATGGCCTCCCATCATGTTGGCAAAGAGACGGACACAGAGCGCCGCGGGCTTTGTGAAGATTCCGAAAATCTCGATCACCTGCATGATAGGCAGCGGACACTTCAGCCAGATAGGGACGTCGGGCCAGAACATCTCTTTCCAGTAATGCTTCTTGCCAAGCACGTTGGTCATGATGAACGTCAGCGTCGCGAGCACGAGCGTCACCGCGATATTGCCGGTAAGGTTCGCGCCGCCCGGGAATATCACGATAAGTCCGAGTAGGTTCATTGTCAGGATGAAGAAGAAGCACGTCAGCAGATAAGGCGCGAATTTCTTTGCCTTGTCGTGAAGCGTGTCCTTGATCACTCCATAATATATGAAGCTGACAAGAAGCTCGAAGAAGCCCATACCCTTGCGGGGAGCCTTGTAGCCCTTGCGCCCGTAATATCTGGCCAGGCCCATGACCATCAGAGTCACGAGAACTGCCGCGATGAGAAGGGCAAGCACATTCTTGGTGATGGATATGTCGACAGGCTTATACTCCCGGTAGAAGACTCCGCCTATCTCGTCATAGCCCTCGAGGCCCTGGCCGTCGCCGGCTTCAAGAGCCCTGTTGCCGGCAGCCTGTTCCCTGACAGTCTTCTCCTGCTCCGCGTCAAGCGGGAAGAGCTGCACCACCTTGTCCTTGTGGGCGCTTTCCTCCGGGGCGAGGGTGAACATATACTGCTTTCCATCCCTCTCGGCCGTGTGAATCACCGGCACAAGCTCCTCATGCTTCTTGCCGGAGGCCTCATCCTCCGTCACCACCACCTCGGTGAGCTTGCCGGAAGAGAAGCAGAACCAATTTCCGTCTTCCGCACGGACGATTACCGGAAGGGGTATCCTATAGACATGGCTGAAAGGAACCTCCCATCCGTAGCCGTCGCCGAGATGATGGAATATCACCTTCTTAACGTCGATGCCGCCGTCACCTCCCGACGAGGCCCGCGTAGAGAAAGGAAGCGCGAGCACCGCCGCAAGCATCAGCATCAATATCGATATACGGTTGCTTTTCATTTCTTATTCTTTTATGCCGCCGCTCCACATCAATAGATGCACACCGACACCACGTTGTTGTCTACATCCGCAAGACCACCCTTTATCTCGATCTCATTCTCCTGACCCTCCTTGTTGCGGAAGACTACTTTCCCCTTCTGCAACACGGATATCAGGGAGGCGTGGTTTCTCAAAACCGTAAACGAGCCCAGGGCTCCCGGCATTGTCACCGACACTGCCTCACCTTTGAAAAGCACGTCGTGGGGAGATATTATCTCAAGTGTCATCTTTCTGGATCTTTCTTATTATTGTTTAGTGTCTGAAACCTGCCGCGTCACTTGACGTCGGCAAGCATCTTCTTACCCTTGGCGATGGCCTCGTCGATTGTGCCGACATTGAGGAACGCCTGCTCGGGATACTCGTCTACCTCGCCGTCAAGAATCATCTTGAAGCCGCGGATCGTCTCGGCAAGAGGCACCATCACGCCGGGAAGGCCGGT
>DKYZ01000028.1:17074-25003 GCA_002493515.1 Porphyromonadaceae bacterium UBA7087
AAGAATCATCTTGAAGCCGCGGATCGTCTCGGCAAGAGGCACCATCACGCCGGGAAGGCCGGTGAACTGCTCAGCCACGAAGAACGGCTGCGAGAGGAAACGCTGGGCGCGGCGTGCGCGGGCCACAACGAGCTTGTCGTCGTCGCTGAGTTCGTCGACTCCGAGAATGGCGATGATATCCTGAAGCTCATTGTATTTCTGAAGGAGCTGCTTGACGCGCTGCGCGGTGTTGTAATGGTCCTCGCCCACGATGTTGGGGTCAAGGATTCGCGACGTGGAGTCAAGGGGATCCACAGCAGGATAGATACCGAGCTCAGAAATCTTACGCGAGAGCACCGTCGTGGCGTCCAGGAAGTTGAACGTCGTGGCCGGAGCCGGGTCGGTAAGGTCGTCGGCCGGCACATAGATGGCCTGCACCGAAGTGATACTTCCCTGCTTGGTGGACGTGATACGCTCCTGGAGGTTACCCATCTCGGATGCGAGCGTAGGCTGATAACCTACGGCCGAGGGCATACGGCCGAGAAGGGCCGACACCTCTGAACCTGCCTGGGTGAAACGGAAGATGTTGTCGATGAAGAGGAGCACCTCCTTGCCGCCACCCTCGCTGTCGCGGAACTGCTCGGCTACGGTAAGGCCGGAGAGCGCCACGCGGAGACGTGCGCCCGGCGGCTCGTTCATCTGGCCAAACACCAGGGTTGCCTGCGACTGGTTGACTTCTTTCATGTCGACATCGCCGAGGTTCCATTCCCCTTTCTCCATTCCCTCCTTGAACTTGTCGCCATATTTCATGACGCCACTCTCGATCATCTCCCTGAGAAGGTCATTGCCCTCGCGGGTGCGCTCACCCACTCCGGTGAACACCGAGAAACCGTTGTGTCCCTTGGCGATATTGTTGATGAGCTCCATGATAAGCACGGTCTTACCCACACCGGCACCGCCGAACAGACCGATCTTACCACCCTTTGAGTAGGGCTCGAGAAGGTCGATCACCTTGATTCCGGTGAACATCACCTCTGTGGATATGGCCAGGTCGTCGAAAGCCGGAGCCGGCTGGTGGATGCCACGGAGATTCTCACGCTCCAGGGGAGCGAGATGGTCGATGGCCTCGCCGATTACGTTGAGCAGACGGCCTTTCACCTGATTACCCGTGGGCACGGAAATAGGACGCCCAAGGTCTTCGGCGGCCACGCCTCTGCGTATGCCGTCGGTGCTCTCCATAGCGACACACCTTACGGTGTCTTCGCCGATATGCTGCTCGACCTCCAGGATAAGGTCTTCGCCATCGTCTCTCTTCACACGCAAAGCGTTGTAGATAGGCGGAATCATCTCCTTGCCCCCCTCAAACGACACGTCGATGACGGGGCCTATCACCTGGGTCACTTTTCCGATATTAGAGCTCATGTCTGTATTTTCTGTATTGAAGTGATTTTATTCTTATTTAAAAATGCCATCCCAAAGCCACGAACACCGCCATAAGGATAAGGTTGGCGAGCGAGAAGGGCATGAGATATTTCCACTCGAAGGCAAGCATCTGGTCAATCCTCACGCGGGGGAATGTCCACTTGAACCATATTATAACGTAGGAGATGAAGAACGCCTTGCCGACAAACCATACGATCGACGGTATCCAGTTCATGACAGCGTTGAAGCCGTCCCAACCGGGCACATGCAGAGGCATCCAGCCGCCGAGGAACATCAGCGTTGCTATGCCGGAGACGATGAAGAGGTTGAGATACTCGGCCAGATAGAAGAAGCCGAAATGGATACCCGAATACTCGGTGTGGTAACCGGCCGTCAGCTCATGCTCGGCCTCGGGAAGGTCGAACGGGCCACGGTTGGTCTCCGCTGTGGCTGCTATCACATATATTATGAATGCGATAATGGCGGGGATATGGCCTCGGAAGATAAACCAGGCCTTGTCCTGCTGCATCACCAGCTCGTTGATATTGAGAGTGCCGGCGAAAACGACAATCGTCAGAATCGCCAGACCCAGCGAGAGCTCGTAGCTCACCATCTGGGCGCCGCTTCGCATGGCGCCGATGAGGGTATACTTGTTATTGCTCGACCAACCTGCGAGAAGGATACCGAGCACACCCACCGACGAAACGGCGAGCACAAAGAAAATGCCTATGTTATAGTCGATTATCTGCAGTCCGCGACCCCAGGGGAGACACGCCAGCATCACCACCGAGGAGGTGATCACGAGATAAGGCGCCAGCTTGAAGAGAAACTTATCCGTCCCTTTCAGCTCGATAAGCTCCTTGATGAGAATCTTGAACATATCGGCGAAGACCTGAAGCAGACCCCACTTGCCGACACGCATAGGGCCGAGGCGGCACTGGAACCATGCGCACAGCTTTCTCTCATACAATATGTAGAACAGCGCGAGCACCGTATACGCTCCAAGCACAAGAACGGCGATTATGATGCATTCAATCAGCACGGCCAGCCATTCAGCCATTCCCGTGCCGAGTAAAAACCGGTTGAACTCGCTTGTCCAAATTCCAAAATCGAACATGATTTCTTATTTTATCTGGTTTTGGGTATGTTTAGTTAGTTTATCTGTCGATATCGGGAATCACGAAGTCGAGAGCAGCTCCGATCGTAATCAGGTCGGCAATCATATACCCCGTGCACGTGAGATTCATTACGCCCACCAGATTGAAGCAGGGGCTCTGGAAATGCACGCGGTAGGGATTCTTCTCTCCCGTAGACTCTATGAACACTCCGAACGTGCCGCGGCTTGCCTCCACCTGCTGGTAATAGCTTCCTGCGGGAAGCTTGACCACCTTCGGCACCTGCGCGCGGATCTCACCCTCGGGGATATTGTCAACGAGCTGTTCGAGAATCCGGAGGCTCTGCTCTATCTCGCGCATCCTCACCATATAGCGGGCGAACGAGTCGCAGCCGTATTCAAGCACCTCGTCGAACTCCACTTCCGAATACACACCGTAGGGATGCTTCTTGCGGCAGTCGCAGCTCCAGCCCGAACCTCTTCCGCTCGGACCCGTGATGGCATAGTTGACGGCATCCTCCTTGCTGAGATGGCCTACCTTCTTCAGACGGTTCTGGGCGATGATATTGCCCGTGAAGACCTTATGGTATTCCTTGAGGCGCGAGGGCATGATCTCGATAAGATGCTTCACGTCCTTGCGGAAATCGGGATGAAGGTCGGCTATGACGCCGCCGATTACATTATAGTTCATCGACATACGCGCGCCGCACGTGCGCTCGAAGATGTCGAGCACCATCTCGCGCTCACGGAATCCGTAGAAGAACGCCGTAGTGGCGCCAAGGTCCATGGCCGTACATCCGAACGACAGCAAGTGTGACGATATCCTCATCAGCTCGTCCATCATGGTGCGAATCACCTTCGCACGTCTCGGGACCTCCAGGCCAAGGGCCTTCTCGATGCATAGACACAGGCAGTGGCGGTTCTGGTGAGCCGACATATAGTCCATACGGTCGGTGAAATGGAGCATCTGCGGGTAGGTGAGACCTTCGCAGAGTTTCTCAATGCCGCGGTGTATGTAACCCGAAACCACATCAACCTTCTTCACCGTTTCGCCGTCAACGGCAGCGCGGAAACGCATCACACCGTGCGTTGACGGGTGCTGCGGGCCGATGTTGACAACGTAATCCTCAGCCTGGAATACTTTATAGTCGCGGCGTTTTACATTGCCATTCTCATCCTCTTCAAGAGTATAGGTGTTGTCCTCGTCCTTCTCATCTTCGAGACGGATGGGGTTCAGCTCCGGATTGGCGTCATAGTCCTTGCGGAGAGGATTGCCCACCCAGTCATTGCGGAGGAAGAAGCGGCGCATGTCGGGATGGTCTATGAATTTGATTCCGAACATGTCGTAGACCTCACGCTCCTGAAAATTTGCCACGCCCCAGAGATCGCTGACGGTGTGGATGTAAGCGTTTTCGCGGTCCGCGCACACCACCTTGACGGCGAGCATTTCCCACGCACGCGAAGTACTGGTGAGGTAATAGACCACGCCGATGCTCTCTTTCCAGTCGACACCCACAACAGCAGAGAGGACGTCGAACGCAAGTTCATTTTTCAGTCTGGCAGCAAAATCATGCCAGTCCTTTTCCGCCACATTCACCAGCAGGCAGTCGCCCTGCTCGAACTCCGCGGCGGGATATATCTTTAATATTTTATCTTTTATGTCGCTCATGATGCTTTTGTGTGGAGGTTAGCCAATCTTTCCCTTCTCTTCGGGATGTTCCGCGAAGAATTCCTCGATTTTTTCCTTGCGGTTGGCACCGCCGAAGAATTTCTGCACCTTAATCTTGCGCTGCAGCTGCATAAGCCCGTAGAACATCGCTTCCGGACGCGGAGGACAACCAGGGATATACACATCCACAGGAATGATCTGGTCCACGCCGGGCACCACGCAATAAGAATTCTTGAACGGGCCGCCGGAAACGGCGCAACCGCCGCAGGCTATAACATATTTCGGCTCGGCGAGCTGTTCGTAAAGACGGCGCATCACAGGCGCCATGCGATGAACTATCGTACCCTGAACCATTACATAATCCGCCTGGCGGGGCGAGTTGCGGGCCACCTCGAATCCGAAACGGGCCATGTCGTAACGTGCCGCGCCGAGACACATGAACTCGATGGCGCAGCAGCTCGTGCCGAAACAGAGCGGCCAGAGGGAATTGGCGCGACCCCAGTTGATCAGTTCATCGAATTTGCCGACCACCACATTGGCGCCGGTCGCGTTGAGTTCCTCCACGAGCTGATCAATATACTCGTTGTCCTTGAAGTCCTCACGCTTCATGCTTTTGATATGGTCTAATCCCATTTGAGCGCTCCTTTCTTCCAGGCGTATGCCAGACCTAATACAAGTACAAACATAAAGATTCCGATACAGAGGAGACCCTGCGGACCCATTCCGCGCATCACCACCGACCAGGGATAAAGGAAGACAACTTCGACATCGAACAGGAGGAAGAGAATGGCGAAGATGTAGTAGCCGGCCTTGAACTGAATCATCGAATGGCCGCGTGTCGGGATACCGCACTCGTATGGCTCCGCTTTCCTTAATGAATAAGATTTGGGAGAAATCAATTTGGCTATAAGCAACGCCGCAAATACGAGGCCGATACCGGTGATTGCCGCTGTAATCGACAACTCGGCGTTGCTTATACTGCACAATAGATTCATATCTTGTTATTATTTAATTGATTATATTAATCTTAGAGATGCGGGTAGCAAACCATTCCCGCACTTATCCGCAAAATTAGCCAATTTTTTCCGAAGTGGCAAATAATTTCATAACACATTTTGCACATTTTTAACATTTCGGTGCAATTTCGGTAAAAACATTGCTAAAAAACATATCCGGGAGGGTCTATACCATGTATACCCTCCCGGACTGATAACATTTTGCTTGAAAAAATCCGGTCTGACCGTAGCTGTCGCAGTTTTACTTCTGCTCAGCGCCCTCTTCCAACATCAAAATATAGTTGCCGTTGAATTTACCATCGAACACTTTCTTGACCTTATATTCGATGTCGGCGGAACATTTTTCAGCATCGAATGTCATGCTGAATCTGTCGAAAGGGAATCCACGGTTCTCAGTGAAATCCTCTCCCTCGATCTGTTCGGGATTCACATCCGTCACCTCGATCACGTAACCGTTCTCATTGAAAGTGACCGGAAGTCCGCGGAGGGCGAGTTTAAGCTTCGGCATGTTGGGCGCGAAGCATGCGTTAATCAGGAATACATCGGCTTTCGGCGCACCCTCTTTCTTGAGATCAAGCACCACCCGATATTCGATCTTATCGGAAGTGAACGGCTTGTCCATGCCGGGGTAGGACGTGGTGGTCGTTCCCTTGAAAGTCACGTCAGGCCAGAATGTCCTCACGCTCCACTTGTCGTCAAGCTTATAGCTCATCACAGTATAATATTCCCGCTGGCGCACCGGATCCGTGATCTTGTCGTTTTTCGGAACAGATACCGGATAACCTGGAATTTCCGCCGAGGGCATATAAGCCGCGTAAGTCAGCAGACAGTCAAAGTCCTTGACCGAAGTCTTCTCATTGCCGGTCACATCGGACCCCGACATAAATATACAGGCATACTCCGACTCCCCGATCCTGATAGAGCCAGACTTGTAAGGAAGCGCCATCGTCTTGAACGAGACTTTGTCATCCTTGTTTACTTTCATGTCGTTGATGAACATCTCCATAGTCTGCGTCTGTGCGCCAATATCAACATGATTGTTATATTGATAGCGTACGGGAGCCACGTAAGGAGCCTCCCCTTCGGCTGCGACGATGTTATATGTTCCGAAATTCACAGTCTCGCTGAAAGAATATCCGGGTTCTTTCTTATCGCAGGCAGAGAATCCGACTGCAATAGCCACTCCGCAGGCGGCAACAATCATTTTTTTCCTCATTATTTACAGATGTTTGTTTTGTCACTGATTTAACGGGCATTCACGGCAGGTCAGATTTTCCGCCTTGCACGCCCACGCATTATATAATGTATTTTTCGCTAATTTATTGCACAACATCAGCCTGATTAATCATTACGACAGAATGTCAGTTTCCATGCTCTCTTTCTACTTCTATATGTTGATTCTGAAAGTGACTCCGGCCTGGACCGGACGCCCGCGCTGCAGAAATTCATTGCCCATCGACATGAAATAGAAAGTGTAGTAACGTGTGGCGGTCAGGTTTTTTCCCCATACCTGAAGGCTCCAGCGCTTTGTTTCAAGCGACAGGGACGCTCCGAGAAGTGCATAGAAATTCTGCATCAGTGAGTTCTGCTCATTCCAGTATATTTTGCCGGTTCCGCGCATGCTCACATCGGCGACAAGAGCCTTTATATGCTTGTGAGGCAACGGTATTGTCCACACTCCCTGAATAAACAGTGTATTTTGCGGGGCATACGGCACAAACTTTCCTGAAAAATTCTCTATTCCGTTGAAAAAATCGATAAATCTGGCATTGGTATATCCATAGCTTGCCGTGAATGCAAGCCGGTCCACCGGAGTCCAGCTGGCCGAGAGTTCGCCGCCAAAACTGCGGGTCCTTCCGGCATTGGTCATGATGCGCCCGGTGGTATTGCCGTCCGGGAACATGGTCAGCTGCTGGTCGGTGCAGTCTATGTAGAACAGCGACACATCAATATTCAGCCGCGCCGAGGGGAACGACAGATGCGAGCCTACCTCGAAGTTCCAGGAATACTCAGGGCGGTATCCCACTATGTCATCGACATCATACCTGGAGCCGATACCCATCACTCCCATAAGCCGCTGCTGGAGCACGTCGCTGAACATCTGTGTGTTGAAGCCCCCGGCTTTGTAACCTCTCGATATCACTCCGTAGACATTGTTCTCCCCCTCCATGGGAAGAGAATATACCGCGCCAAGTTTGGGCATCCAGTTGAAATAGTTGCGGCGCAGTCTGTCGCTGTCATCGATATCGATTGAAACGTGGCGCTCTGGCGAAAGAGCGCCGTCATCCTCGAGCCGGAATATTTCGTATCCCGTATGACAGATGCTTCGGTAGTCGAGAGCCGTGGTTTCGAAATCGAGACGAATACCTGCCGTGAGACGCCATCCGCCCAGTTCCAGACGCGACTCATGGTAAAGCGCGGCGCCGGCCGCCGGAATGGCAAACCGACTGTCGAGAGGAAATTCCCGGGTATCCCATTTTACAGGATAATACGGGTTGGCGCTGTTGCGGTGATCCTCTATCAGACTTGAGATACCTTTGTCCTTGAAAGTGACCGGAGCCGTCATGTCGAGATGCTTGTAGAAGAGAAAGGCTCCGGTCAGCCAATGATACCTCGAGTCGCTACGGTCTCCGCGGAACACTATATCCTCCGTCACTGAAGTCTCGTGCTGACGCTGTGTGAGGGTGAAGTACGGTTCGGGGAGAAAATCCTGGTCAAGGGTCATGTTG
>DKYZ01000028.1:25287-34287 GCA_002493515.1 Porphyromonadaceae bacterium UBA7087
CTGGTCAAGGGTCATGTTGTCGTCAAGGCGCTGTACCGTCGTGATGGAAGTCATCGAAAATCCCTCGCCGCGATACCTGAGCGTCAGACCGTCTGTAAAGAGAAATCTCCTGTAATAACAAGGATCGTTATAATTTATCTCGCCGGTTTTGACATACTCATACGGATAGCCGCCCTGATCGAGCAATGAAACTGACAATGCGTTCTGAAGATATACCCTCCCGGAAATCCTCCAGTCGGCCTTCCAGCGTAAAGAGCCGGACAATTCATGGTCCAGAAGACGGCCGTCATAGCTATTCCTGAAAAATCCTCCGAGGCAAGAACCGGAAACAATCAGGGCGGTGGCGAATTTTTCAGCGGGACGGCTGTACCAGCCTGCCGAGAGATTACAGTCGTTGCCCGTGCCTGCCGATGCCGACAGCCTCCACCCCTGATAACGCATGGGAGACACTGTGGAAATATTGATCAGGCCTCCTATGGTATTGCGGCCGTAGAGAGTGGACTGCGGCCCCCGCAGCATCTCCACCGATTCGATGTCGGCAAGATCGAAATCGTAACCGTTCTTATTAAGGATCGGAACATTGTCCACGTTGAGTCCAACGGCAGGCTGGTCCATGCGCGCACCTATGCCACGCGCATACATCGACGAAGTTACCCTCGACCCGTAATCGGGAACAAAAAAATTGGGCACGACATCGGATATCCCTTTCATCGACACGGCATTGAGATCTTCGAGAGCTCCCCGCCCCACCACCGTGGCCGACACAGCCTCGCTCCTGACGGCATGTTCCTGCTTTACCGCCACCACATTCACTTCGCCGAGATACACAGCCGTGTCTATCCGCTCCTCCGCAAGGAGATTGCCGGGAATCAATAAGGCCAGCAACACGACATACAGACATAGACATCTATGACAGAGACGCTTGGCGAAATAATAACTGAATATGTTGTTACTCATGCGGATTTCAGCCCCTTGCATAATCTTTTTAGACCGGGGTCAGAAGCGGGCTTTTAGACCGCAAAATTAGCAAAAAATATCACTTTCCCAAAACAATCGGCATACCGCTATTCAGGTTTTTAATTAAATTTATTAATTTTGTAATAAATTCCCTGATACCAGATGTCGACATTCAGCATATACACTCTCGGATGCGGTTCCGCCAAACCCACTCTGCGCCATCAGCCCTCCTCTACGGTGATAGATCATCGCGGCAATCTGTTCATGGTCGACTGCGGCGAATGCGCCCAGCTCGGTTTCCAGCGGGCGCATCTTAAATATTCACGGCTCGGCCACATTTTTCTGACCCATCTTCACGGAGACCATGTGCTCGGACTGCCGGGCCTTATATCCACCCTCGAACTGGGAGGGGCCGGGGGAAGCCTCACCATACATACCTTTGAGGAGGGAAAACGGATACTGACCCAGATAATGGATTTTTTCGGACGTGACCTGTCCTTCGACCTGCGATTCAATGTCATCAGGCCGGAGGAGGCCGTGATATTCGAGACCCCCTCCCTCACTGTCCGGACCATACCGCTCCGTCACCGGATTCCTACCGTCGGATATGTCTTCGAGGAGAAGCCGCGCCTGCGTCACATACGGCCCGACATGATCGCCTATCATAAGGTTCCCGTGGCTCAGATCCGTGCCGTAAAGGAAGGCGCCGACTTCATCAGGCCCGACGGATCCGTCGTTCCAAACGAAATGCTGACATCGCCGGCCGACAAACCTCTGTCGTATGCCCATATCAGCGACACGATATACATGCCGGAACTGGCGGCAAAGATCGGGCCGGTCGATCTGCTGTTTCATGAAACGACATATCTCGAGTCGCATGCCGCCGATGCCAGGAACCGGTTTCACTCCACTGCAAAGCAGGCTGCGGCCGTTGCCAGGGACGCAGGCGCGGGAGCCTTGCTGACCGGTCATTATTCCAGCCGCTACTCCAAAGATGAAGACTTCCTCCGCGAGGCGAAGGAAGTCTTCCCGGACGTGATTCTAAACCGCGAGAACCTCCGTACTGATCTCGACTGATCACTCCATATCCTTTACCGACAGCTCTGCGCCGGCCGAGTGAGCCACCATCAGCGGAGAGTATTGGGACTGGGCTGTGGCTATGCCGAGCGAATACACTCCCTCACGATCCACATGGCAGTCATAACTTATGACATGAGTACCTTTCGGCAGGAATGGTATGAAGAGATTTGTTGATTCATTCCTCACCTCCATGTACATGCCCACTCCGTCGGAAGATATGTATCCCGACACCTGGCCGTCAGGCTCGAGACAAGCCGAGCGGGCATCGGTCACCGCCACATAGTCCATATCGCGGTCGGAGGTTATACTCAGTGTTACGCGGACACGGTCGCCCACACGCAACTGCGAACTGACGGCCTTCTCTCCGGTCTGGCCTCTTTCAATCACATAGACTGCCTTGGCAATGGAAAGCTGAGGCACTTTTTCCGCCTTTACATCGAGGATCGGAGCCACATATTGCGAAATTACGCCGCCCCATGACGGTCCGGAGGATTTCTTCACCACCTCGAGGGTCTTCCCGGAAACCTCCAGCGGATTGAGGTCCACAGTCAGGGATCCGGTATATTTAGCAATATGAGGTGCGGCAATCTCCCTGCCGCCGATTCTGAACGAGGGCGTCTCAGAGGGCACGGTCCACTTTGTGCCGGACGAAAGCAACGCCCGGATCACTCCGGCAAGATTGCGCGAATCTCCCCAGTTCTCGGTCTGTCTGGACAACACAAGCCATTGACGCAACTTGTCGATGTCGGTACTGTGCGGACGGATCGCAGAGAAAGCCTCGAGCACGCGTGCCGTGGTGATGAGACGGCTGTCACCGTTCAAGCCTGACGGCAGGTTGTCGAACCACATCCCCTTCTCCGGAGTATATGAACCGAACTGATGCAGCGACTCAAGGATAAATCCGGCCAATGCATCGTCACCCTTGCGGCTGAGAAGAATTGCGGTCTTGGCTTTCTCGTCGATAGAGAAAGATTTCCACTCTTCCTTTATTTTCTTCATCGCCGCATTCTCAAGCACCCCGAAACCGGCACTATTCCCGGCACCGAACGCGCTCTTCACAAACAGATAGTCGAGCATTGCCCGCAAGCTGAAATATTCCTTCTTAGTCCGCTCCCAGTCCTGTACAAACTCCTTGTCACAGTATGCGAAGGCCTTTTTCGCCATACCGTCGGCCTGACGGGGCAAATAGTCCATCTGCCGGAGGTCGGACAGATATTCGAGTACTCCATAAGTAATGAATTCCGACGATTCCATTCCACGGCACCACCCCCAGCCGCCATCGGCGCGCTGCAGGTCGGAGAGCCGGGAGAGAGCTTTCTTTACGGCGTCGGCACTCCTGACAGTATCGGTATATTGCGTAAGCGAAGCCATCCTCATGGTCTCGGCGGCCGCATCGTTCACCCACGGCGTGTTCCGCAGAGTCACGGTCTTCAGCGCCGCATCCTTCTCCAGATTCGACACAAGCAGAGAGTCTGCGGCGTTTGCCGGCGACGCCATCTCCCTGACGGCAGCTATCAGCCCGGGATATTCGCGGAAGAGGCCGGAAGCGACAGCATTGCCATATAGGGCGCCCGCCGCAGAGAACACACTCGCCGACTCCGGCTCCAAAATAGCCGGCAGGGCCGTGACGCATTCCCAGACGGGATTGTCGCAGTAGCGCAATGTCACCTTGGCCTCCTTATCATATTTCGGAAGCTTCACCATAAACAATCCTTCGCCCGGTCTGAGATAGAACGGAGCGGACTCGACTACCGGAGTGCTCCCGGGAAGTACGGGGACAATCGTCTGCTCGCCATCGCGATAATTTTCCGACGATGCGTAGACCCTTACGGTCAACTCCGAGAAATCTGCCGGCACTTCATAATCCATTGTCACAACCCTTGAACCTTTCGCCTGCAGAATCCCGGGGGCGAAGTCCCGGCTTGCGACCGCGACACCGGTCGCGGGGTTGACAAGCTCGATGAGTCCGGCCACCGGCGCCTCGGCATCCGTATTGTTGAAAAGCGTGGCGGAAATTCCGACCTTGTCTCCCACCCGCATGAAGCGCGGCGCATTCAGCCTGGCCATCACCTTCTTGGAGGCCACGACATCGAGAATCCTCACCGCGCCCTTCATGTCGGGAGCCCAGCCCGCTATCTGGAACTGCCATGTCCCTATGAAGTTCGGCGCGACATAATCCAACTCGACCACTCCATTCGAATCCGTGTGCATAGAAGGCATGAAGAATGCCAGCGGAGTATCCACATCCCTCGGGAGCGGTTCCTGTACCGCAGCACCTTCAGAGCCGCTATCTCCCGCCTCCCCTGCGGCAGCCTCCATTTTGGCACCTCGGGCAAGCTTCCGGGATGTAACATTCACCGACCTCAACATCTCAGACCGTGCGGCACCATAGGCCTCGTTGGTCACATTGGTCACATAGGCAGGATAGTGCATGTCGTATAGCTCTTTACCGTAGAAATTCCACTCCGGGAACGAGAAGTAGGAATATATGCAACCGGGTCGGGACACCGGAACAAATCCGCTGTTCATTCCCCTCCCGGGATTTCTGTAATCAACAGTGCGGTACGGATTCCAGTACAGCTGTCCGGCAGGATTCATCTGCCAGGAGAAAGGCGCGATAGCGTTGAGCGCCTTATTGCTCATCACGGCCGCCGCAGCCGCATCGGCAAGAGGACGTCCTCCTGCGGTAAATCTGAATTTCCAGCTCTCACGTGCCGTCGGATCGATTCTGTCGCGGAACGATTCCGCGACAATCTCCACCTGCTCCTGCTGCACGGCGGGAACCACTGTGACAAGACCGCTCACTCCGCGCAATTCCCGCATACCGAGCAGAGAGATAAAAACTCTTTCATCGTCGGCGGGAGCATCGATTTTTATGGAAGCCATTCCATCGGAAACCTTAATCCACTCCCCGCGGATAGACCGGCGGCTGTCGGAAATCCCGGCATATATGTAGCTGTCGGGATAACTCGACCCCACGCTGACCTTCACAGTCGAAACTCCGGAGGGAACAGTGACCATGCTTTCAGGAATCCACAGCGGCACGTCGACCGGAGGACGGCTGTCAGATTTTCTGTAAAGAATGAACTCATGAGTGGAATCCATCGATCCGTCAGGGGCCTTGAAGTCCTTATCGAGGGAAAATGTGATTTTATATCCGGACGATGGCAGACCGGCGAGTTCAGGACGGAAAACGGGGCTTTCAAACTCACCGCCCGACACAACGGAGCCGTTCCGCACGTTCTCTATCCTGTAATACACTTTCCTTGTCACCGGACGGTTCATAATGTCGCGAACCCAGACGCTGAACCCCGATTCGGGATAGTCCGACAATTCAAGAGTTTCGGGAATGACAGGAGAAATGGTATATGCTCTGGTCATAGAGAACATCACCGGAGAAGCCGGCTGGGTTTCGCCAGCCTTGTCGGTGACATCCACATCAAGCTGGAACACACCGCGCTCATAACGTGTGCCACGGAGCGATGCAGTGGGGAGGGATATGACGAATTTACCGTCGGGACCGGTAACGGTTTCCGATGCAAACGATGCGCCCTGCGTGTCGCGGCGCCACCACCATGGCTGACGGTAGGTGACCTTGTACGCCACCTTTGCGCCGGCCACAGGCATGCCCGCGTATGTAAGGGCCTCCCCGCTTATCCGGACAGTATCGCCGGGCACGCACTCGCCATCGGTGCCGGATGTCACCACGCGGAATGTCGGCGCCTTGTAATCGGCAACTGTAAATGAGGCATCACCAAGCCCCTTATTGCCCGATTGCAGCGATACGCTGTATCTTCCGAGCAATCTGTCCCCGGGTATCCGGAACGAACCTTCGGCCCGGCCATAATTGTCCGTAGTAAGCCGCAGCGTATCGAGTGCCTGATAATTGGCATCGCGAAGTACCGCCGTTATTCCCTTTCCCGGCTCCTGACGCATCTGATGGCCGGTGCGGGAATATACCGCCGCAACAAAACGCACCGTGTCGCCGGGATGAAAAAGGGAGAGGTCTGTCAGAACCTGAGCTGCATATATGGTCTTGTCGACATCGTCGCCGGGATTCCCATAACTGTAACTGTCGCCATAAAACAGCTGTCCGTTTTTCTCTATCCTGTACTTTGCGGAGTTGAACGGAATCCTGACTTCTCCGTTATTTCCGGTGGTCAGCACCTTTACCGTCGCTGCCCGGGAATTGCGGCGGTCGGTGAACGTCACCTTCGCTCCAGGCACCGGCTTGAGATTCGAACCTGCCGCCACATGCAGGATGCGCTCCTCTCCCCTGCCGGTCACGAAAGCCGTAAGATCACTCACCAGAATAAGTGAGGCCACGTCATCCTTGACACCGTAGATATCGCGTGGAGATTTCGATGAGGAGGCCACCAACGCATAGCATCCGGGAGTGAGGGCCGGAAAGTCCACTTCAGCCTCACACTCGTCGGGAGCCTGTCCGGCAAGATTGACACGCAAGGATGCGGCAGCGGCGCCCACCGAACGGAGACGTGAATACTTCACGCCCTGGCTGTTGTCCGTAACTGCGCATGGAACGGCAAGAATATAAGGCGCATAGATATTTGTGCCTGACACACTCACCTTTATCGCACGTCCGGAAAGGGACTGCTCCGGGAAATCGAGAGAAATCCGCTTTGACTCAAGGTCGTTTATAACCGAATATACCTGGCCGATATTTCTTGCCTGAGGATGTGCCGCGACATATTCCTTGCAGATGGCAAGCTGCCGGCGCCGGATTTCATTGCGCGCATTGATATCGTTCTCCCGGCTTGCCTCATAACCCGGATACAAGACAAGATTATGAGCATAGTCGGCCACGAAACTGCTGCCATAGTCGGTACCTGAGAACATCTCATAGCACTTCCTGATGAACTGCAGCCGATCCTCGCCCGACAGTATTTCTAGTTTAAGGCGACACAGCTCCGACAGCAGAAGTCTGGCGGAGTCATTCTGATGATTCCGTATGGCGCCGTCCAAAGCGTTTGCCCGACATGTAAACACGGGATCGGCATCCGACGGAACTCCGAAAGGTATCATATCCCCTCCCCCACCGGAGGAGCTTTCGAATTCCGAGAGTATGTCTGCAGTCTGCACCGCCACGAAATCACAGACAGTCATGCCGGCGGCCTCAGCATCTTTTGTTCCGGTCAGCAACGGAGAAATTTCAGCGAGAGGCATCGAGGCCGACGGTCCCGATTCCCTGAGAGCTGTCGACACGAGTCCCACCACTTTGGCGCGGAACATATCGCCGTCCCACTCCAGCACATTTTCCGGCACGTTATCGGCCGGAAGGTGCCGGCGATCATACATGAAGCGGTTACTGCCATATATATCGCCATAGAGCCTTGCCTCCAGAAGCATGGCAAGCTGACGCCAGGGAGCTCCGGTCCGGGAAGCGAGGTCTGAGAAGAGTTCGAGGCCCTGACGGTAATTTTCGGAAGACACAAGATCGCGGGCTATTGTAAGCTGTATCGCCGCCCTGAGCGCCTGTTCGCCGTCACCACCGGCAAGAGCCTTCTCCAGCCGGGGCAATGCATTCTTCTCCACCGTCTCAGGGAACGCGAAGTCCGGTTTTGCGAATGTATTTTCAACTTTCTTTTTCTCCATTGTCTTTGCTGCGGCTCCGACCGCCAACAACCCGAACAGGGCCATCATAATGATTCTCCACCTCATATCTCTTTCACTTTTTTTACTACCCGATACCTCTTACCGGATATTATTTAAAACAAAACTCCCGGGGATTTTCCCCCGGGAGCCCCTCTGCAATCGCGGATTATTTCTTCCGGGAATTCCCGAACCTTCTCTTGTGACGCATCTCGTGCATCTTGTTCCGGAATTTTTCCTCGGCATCCTTCATCTTGTAAACCTGTTTCGATGTAAGGAACTCTGAAAATATAGCGTCATACTTCTTTTCGATTTCCGCATCTTTTTCCTTGGCCTCAGTCATGGCCCGACACGCCTCGGTGTATTCCTGCTCCGAAGGGTTGCCTTCGCGAAGTCTTTTCTCGATTCCTCTTGTCGCTTTGAACAGTTTGCCACGTTCAGCCCACATACGGTCATAGACCTCGAAAAAGCGTTTCTGCTGAGACTCCTGCAACTCTATTTCCTGAGCGATGAATTTCATCTTGAATTCATGCATCTCCCTGCGCATATCCTCACGTTTCTCCCGGGATTGCGATTTCTGCGAAAACGCGGGCAACGCGAAAATCAAGGCTAAAAGCAAAATGTAAATCTTTCTCATATCAATTCACATCCCTGTTTATTTCTATTCCGGCATATTCCGGGGTGAGGGAATAACCGAAATCTTTTTCAAAATCTTCCATGCTGGTATAACTTTCGCTCAACTCCATCTCCGCCTCCATATCCTCGAGCGCGGAAACCGGGGTATAATAATCCATCACCTCGGACTGCTCCATAATCTGCGCGATATTCTCGGGGGGATTGTCCAGACTCAGTTGTCCGGCTCCGGACACTCGATGGAATACATTCATCATAAGCCAGATACCGGCGAACATTGCCGCCATGTACGTATATGGCTTAAGCCGCTGCCACAACGTCATCGGAGCCGGCTTCGGCTCGCACGGAAACTCCGGAAGGCTCTCCGTCATCCCCGCAGCAAACGACTCAAAATAACCATCCGGCACCCGCCCGGGATACTTATTGCCGAATTTATCCATTATCCTCTGTTCCTCGTTCATTTCTTTCCGTTATATAATATGCTTATATATATTGACTTCCCATATATGAATAAGTTTAAAAACACTTTACAATATTTCGGCAATTTCACACCTTCCCGTTATCTTTCTGATTTACATACGGATATATTATTTCTTGACGCGGCTTCCTGAATAAATTTGGCTCACGGTCTCTTTTCTTGAAAAAAATTTTTTTTAACGCGAACTTTTTTTCGGCAACCGATGTTCTATAGGTATAAAAATCGTTTCATGATGTTAGGTT
>DKYZ01000028.1:34598-38971 GCA_002493515.1 Porphyromonadaceae bacterium UBA7087
AAAGTATTATGGAAAACACTTGAAAACAGCTGGTTGTGAAACCGGCTGTTTTTACGTCGTACAATAATGCCAACAGGAGCACCGAGTCAGTCTCTCTGTATTGTCAGATACGGCACATCCGTTGTCACACCAGTCCCGATATCGCAGCAGTCACTTTTTTCATGGCATGATGATACGAAGCCTTCAACGCACCGACACTGGTACCGAGAATTTCAGAAATCTCTTCATATTTGAGTTCATCATAATAGCGCATGTTGAAGACCAGTCTCTGCTTTTCCGGAAGGGATGCGATTGCTTTCTGCAGGGCTTTCTGCAGGTCATCGCCATCGAAGTATGGATCACTTTCAATTTTTTCAATGATATAATCCTCGCCACCCTCGCCGGCGGTGAGATTACGGCGCTGCCGCTCCTTATTAAGAAAATTTATCGATTCGTTGACGGCAATCTTATAAAGCCACGTCGACAGTCTCGCATCGCCACGAAAACTGTGAAGATTGTTCCACACACGAAGGAAACAGTTCTGCAACAAATCGTTGGCATCCTCATGGCTTCCCACCATCTTGCGTATCTGCCAGTATATGGGTTCGCCGTATAAACGCACCAATGTGTCGAAACCCTGCTTTGCAGTTGCCGGATTCCGAAGGTCCTCGATGAGTTTTGCCTCGTCTATAGGGGCTTTATATGCCATTTAGGTTAGCCGTTATTTTTTTCTCCTCAAAGTTAATCAAAAAGATTGAATTAAGCGCGTTTCATGCAGATTATATAACGAATTTTAACTAATCAATCTTTTATACGACATGATTGTTATACTATAAAACATATTACGATATTAACACTTATCTCTATGAAAAGGAAATCATTACTGCTCGCATTGACGCTCGCCGGAGCCGTGGCAGCCCCGGTTTCCGCACAGTACACAGACATCATCAACGGAATCACCAACACGATGAGACCGGCCATTTCCGGAGCATCTTCCTACAAGGGATATGTCGAGGGAGCATACACTCAGGGGTTCGGCAACTACCGCACCAATTTCGCTACCGTAGCTACCTCACAGGGTTATAAGTTCACTCCGTGGTTCTACATGGGAGCCGGCATCGGCATCGACTTCCTATGGAGCACGGTTGACGCCACATGGGGAGATTCGTGGGGTTCGGCCAATCCGGAAATGTATAAGAAATCCCACACGACTTCGGCGGTGATGATTCCGATATTCACCGATTTCAGATTTATCATGGGAAGTCAGACTTCCGCCTCCCTGTTCGTAAACCTCCGTTTAGGAGCGTCGTTTCTCTGTTCCGACACCTATATCCAGATCAGAGACGGATATCTCACAAGTAAGGAGTACTTCTACTTCCAGCCTACATTCGGTGTACGATTCCCCATCAACATCACCAATCCGAAACAAGCCATCAATGTCGGCGTGCATTACCGTCTGATGACATCCAACTATTGGAGCAGCTGGCAATACAACGCAGCCATCAACGGTCTGGGCCTAAACCTGTCGTTCGAATGGTAGCATAAAGGAATCTATGAAAATGGAGCGGGATATCCCGCTCCATTTTCATAGATTAAAGTTTTGTTACTTTTCCCATGAAAAGAATAGTGCCTGTAGAAGTCTCGCGGATTAGATAGATAAAAGGACGGTTGAATTCCAGTTTCAACTCATCATCAATTCCAGTAACCATTCCCGGCATGGTCACTGCCGCCGCTTCCGTGCCGGATTCATCCACACTTACGGTGACACCGGTCAGTATGCTGCATAAAGTCAAAGGATTGCTGTAAATAGCATTGAATTGACTTCCTGAATGAAGTCCTGCCTCCTTGAAGTAACCAAGGACATCAAAATCTGATGAAGATGTAAACTTCGGGAAAGAGAGGTCCACAGAGTAATATCTGCGGTTATTGATCATCCCGACATACCTTTCATTTAAGTTTTCTATCAGATCATCGAAACCATCTTCCCGGACGGGGAGAATCGATACCATCTCAAAATTGCCGTTACCATAAGGCATTGACAATGCTATCGCATCATCATCCACACTGCAGGCGAATTTCTTATCAGAAAGATGCATCATATCCACTTCCGACTCCGAGCCGTCTATATTTGAAAATCTCTCCGATTTTGTATTGCCTTTGTCAAAGCGTTCTTTCCAGATACCTTTGAAATACGTGGCATTGACTACTGCGAAATCATACATCAACGGCTGTTTGATAAAATCTCTTATGAGTCCGCTGGTTTTGTCTTCAATCCATGAATTAATAGCCTTCTGCCCCTCAGCACCAGACGGAGAAACACTCTTGTATTCAGAATTATATATCTCCGTCATCACACTCGCAAAATCCGGAACAAGTGCGTTTTGACCACTCCAGACAGAGTTGGCCAGCTTGCATTTCGTAGATGAATCAACCACCGGGAGATTCCGTAAAATCACTTTACAGTACTCATTGAGTCTGTCCAGTCCCTCGGATTTGTCGGCAAACCCCAACAGTCCCAGGATCGCATCACGCGAATCCCCATTGTCTCCGTTTGCAAGCATCGACAGGGTTGTCATCACGCTCAGCGGTGAAACAACTACATTTTTACCGTCCGCCCCTGATTCGACTTTTGTAAATAAATCCAAAGCAAAATCATTGGCATTCGAGACCACGGCTCTGGTTTCATCACTCATTTCTATCTTTTTATACGGAGATACCCGATCTTCATCATTGCCGGAGCAACCGGCAACTGTCATGGCTATAGAAACAGCCATAAAAATTATTACTCTATTTTTCATAAACGTATTTTCAACATCTACTTATTGGACTCAGAACCGGTGTAAGAGTAATCCGCACACACGACAGGAAGTCACGGTTAATTGATGCTTCCGGATCTGTGTCAGAAAGCATGGCGGGGTACGCGCACTCTGGCCGGCAGACTGGCCTCAGAATTGTGTACCCCGCACATAATTGCATGGTATTTGTCGTTGTCAGAACCGGGTCACCTTTCCCATGAAGAGGATCGTTCCCGTGGATGTCTCCCTGATCACGTAGAGGAACGGGCGGTTGAAATTGAGCACCACTGGCTCAGACATGTCCGGACCGGGGGATGTCTCTATTCCTATTCCTGTCGCCGCTGCCGCCTCGACACCTTTCTCATCAACTTTGATATTGACTGCCTGAAGGATTTTGGTTATGAACGCGTACTGCCCCTCGACCATGGCGCTGAAGCCACGGATAAAGGCATCACGAAGTCCGAGACCTTGCATCACTTCTGTCATATCGCTCTCCGTCTCAGTCTGGAATTTCGGAAAGGAGAGAGCCACGTGGACAGGCAGGTTTGATTCCATCATTTCAGTCAAGGACTTGAATTCTTCGTACGACACGCTACGGAGAAATTCCTCATAGCCCATCTCCATGGACGGCAGCAGTGCCGTCAGTTCGAGATTGCCGCTGCCGAACGGGATCGATATCGCCTGAGCGCGATCGGTCTTCGCGTAGCTGAACCGTCTGTCGGCACGCATGAAGGTCGCTTTGGAAGAAGACCCGTCAAGATTTCGGAAATCACCCCGGCTACTGCTCTCTTCGGCAAACTCTGTGGTCCATTTTCCTTTGAAATATGTAGCGTTGATGAGGAATATATCGATGTTATTCAACGATTTGTTCAGGAATTCCGGAATCATGCCTCCTGTATAGTTATCCACCCATCGGTTGATGTTCCTCATGCCTTTTTCGCCATTGGGATTCATGGGAATCTCATCGGCGGAATACAAATTGGCAAGCGCGTCGGAGAACGATTTCATCACTTTCAAGTCGGGCTTGTGCCAGAACGAGTTGGCGAGGCGGCATACAGTGCGTCCATCCAGCTTCGGGAGTTCCGTAAGCATTATTCGGCAATAGTCGTTCAGCTGTGACATGTCGGCTGTGGCGGGGTCGAAGCCGAGGACGCGGAGCACATCGTCGCGCGATTCCCCGGAGTCGCCGTTGGCCACCATGGCAAGTGCGATTGCCATGCTGGAGGGAGACACTGCCGAGTTACCTTCCGTCAGCCTCATCGCCTCGCGGAAGAAATCGAACGAGAACCCGCCGGTCCTGTCTGCCACGGCCTTGGTCGCGGCATCCATCGTGATTGAGCGATAAGGGGTCTCCTCCCAACTCGGTTCTTCATACTTGCGCATCGGGGGCATCCCGTCATCCAGTCCGTCGGAAGAGCAACCGGTTGCAATGACTGCCAGTGTAGCGGCCATGCATACGTTTAAAATTCTTGTTTTCATAACTCGAGTATTTGATGGTTTATAGGTTACTGATTTGGTTCAGGGGGAAGTAGATTTGTTTTAGTAGTCTGTCTGCTTCATCTTGTATTTATTAGATGATGCCTGTTTATGCGCCGGCAG
>DKYZ01000123.1:0-20838 GCA_002493515.1 Porphyromonadaceae bacterium UBA7087
CCTAAGATTTCAAATTGGTCCGGGCAATATTTGTCAAGGAAGGTGATAGGTACTCCCATTGCCCCGTCGTAGTCGGATGGTATAGCATCGGTGTATGGAACTTCGATTGCATCGTAGTTGTCATAATGCGCATATCCATTGCCGCGAATCTCCTTGTGCTTGGAGTACATGATATTTTCCTCCATTGTCATTAAGGATAGTGGCTGATGGCGGCGTCCGTGGTCTAAGTTGGTGAACCAACATGAATTCCCAAGTCGTGTATAATTCCCCACATAGCCCATCTTTTCAGCCTTTTTCTTGTAGGCTTCTGGAACAACTGTTCCCTCGGGAACACCAAATACCATATCAGTGGAAAATCCAGTGGCACCGAGCCATAGTTTGTTATCTTTGATAAGAGGAAACACCTCTTTGTATGTAATTGCATTGGTATTTCCTATCATCAAGCATTTTTTATCGACTTCGACTATCCAGGCAAGGAACTCGCGGAACAGCGAGAACGGCGGATTGGTGACGATAATGTCTGCCTCGTCGCGCAGTGCGGTGACTTCCAGGCTGCGGAAGTCGCCGTCACCTTCAAGATAGCGCCATTCAAGGTCGTGGAAGTCAATGCGTCCGTCTCCGTCAATGTCGTGGTCGAGAACAAAGATTTTGCCGCGTATCGAAGTTTTGGCGGGGTCGAACTGCGGAGCGTCCTGCTCAAAAAGGGATGGTTGGTAAGGAGTTTTGTATTTTTTGCTTTCGGGGGCGTAGGAGGTTGAAATCAGTTTCTTCAATCCGAGTGTCTGGAAATGCTGCGCGAAATATAGCGTGAAGTTGCTCCACTCCGGGTCGTCGCACGGGAGCAGGACGGTCTTATCCCGGAACACATCGGGGTCGTATTCGAGATAGGCGCTTATCTCCCGCTCGATGTCGTAGTATTGAGTGTAGAACTCGTCGTTTTTAGCGGCCTTTGCCGCCGATAGCGATTCATTTGCCATAATTACACCGTGATTATTGATTTGCCAAAAAAAGCCGACAGCATGGCAAGGGTGGAGACAGTGAAATTATGTTGACCGCTCAACCACCGTGTTATCTCGCTCGGACGTTTCCCCAACTGTTCGGCAAACTGTTTCTTTGTAAGACCGCGCTCCTGCATAAGCACATCGATTTTATTCGATATCGCGAACGACAGGTTGATTTCTTCCTTTATCTCAGGTGGTACCAGGGTGACCATTTCCCGGTATCTGTTTCTTATATCTTTCATAGCTTAAAGGTCTTGTCGGTTTCGATTGTCTTGGATGTGATTGTTACTGTTCCGTCACGTTGACCCTCTTTTAGCAGTTCTTCAAACTTCTGGAGTGTCAGTACATATCCTCGTAAGGAGTCATCCTCTTGGTATGTACGCGAGTTCTTGACTCCTCCGTTGCCAAGAACAAGAATTCCATCTGAGAGCCGCAGACAATATAGCCGGAGTTTTGAGCGAATCACTGGGAGTGCTACAACAGAATCTCGCATTTTGCCCTCCGGTCGGAAAAAACGTTCTAATGCGCCTTCATCAGCAATCTTATCCACAAGCTGCACGATTCGCAGCAGATCCTGGTTCAATTGAGCGTCCTTTATGAATTTGGAATAGAAACGCTCGTATTCAGTCTCGGCTTCTTCCGAGAACTGAATAGTGTAAATGGTACACTTATCAGTGTCATTGACCAGAACCAGTTCAACTTCGTTCATATTAGTTGTTCATTTTACGTTATAACGCATATGATATGGTATTTATTTCATTTATATGTGAAATATTGAAATTTTTGCTTTTATCAGCATCGATATCTCACGGTTTGTGTCAGTCTGATTTCGGTTGATAGTGGAGACTGCGCTATATTCCCATTCGTTCCCATGGCAGTTCCCACATGAGCGGAGCGAATGAGAGTTCTGCGCGCGCCGGAGGACCTCCAGGTTATCGTGGCCGACGGCCACAGCCAGGCCGAGAGTGTCATCGGTGGCGACAACGCCGCCACTGCCATGATGCACTGATACTTTATGCGAGACCTATAAAATAACTCAAAACTACAAGGCGCGCATATACGCGGAAGTATGGGAATTCCGTTATAATGTCAGGAATTATGAGAGCTTTGAATTATGGGAAAATGTAAATATTGCGGGCAGGACGCCGGGTTTTTCCACAGCAGACATGCTGAATGCGAGCAACGCCATCTTGATGGAGTTGCCCGCATCAGGGACATAATAGCGTCCTGCTTCCGGCAGAAAGAGGATTTCTATCTTCACCGGAATGAAATTCAGACTATCTGCAAGGATTCATTTGTGTCAGACGATATATGCGGTAGGATATACTGTGAATCGTTCGACGCCGCCATAGAGAAGTATCTTGACGACGGTATCATAGACCGGGATGAAGAGCTTGCCGTAGCTCGATTCATGCAGTTTACCGGACTGCCTCAACAAGTTCTCAATGCAAATAAGGCATTGGAGAAGGTGGTACAGTCAAAAGTGCTTCAGGAGCTGCTCAACGGTCATGTCCCCACTCCCCGGATTACGATATCGGGAAATTTTCCCTTCATGCTCAATAAGAACGAACATATGCTTTGGTTTTTCCGTGGCGTGACATTGCAGATGCAGAAGGTTCGCAGGGAGACTGTCGGACGCACGCGGGGAGTCAGTGTCCGGATATGCAAAGGCGTGTATTATCGGACCGGAGGATTCAGAGGCAGCCCCGTGGAGACAACCTATATGCAGCGTATAGGCACGGGCAGTGTCTGTCTTACCGACAGGAATCTGTATTTCCACTGTCCTGAAAAGACGCTTAAGATTCCTTTCTCGAAGATTCTCTCACTCGATCCTTATTCCAATGGATTGGGCGTGCAGAAGGATGGGGCCGGCGACAAACCTATGTTTTTTGAGAACCTGGACAGCTGGTTCTGCTGCAATGTGATTTCCAATCTAAAGTAAATGTCTGATTGTCAGGGCGAGATATAGTCATTTATTGTTTCAGGATAAATGTGCTGGCTATCAGGTTCCCTAATCTTTTTGCGTGTTCATCGCCGTCTTGCCAGGTATAGTTGATGTAGAAGACGTCATTCTTGTCATTTTTCACTACGAATTGATTATGCATGTGAAGATTGCGGGTGCTATCTGCCATGGCGAATACAAGCCGGATAGCCTTTCGGCGAGAGAGGGTGACGGAGTCGCGGTAGAGTAGTTTCAGATAGTGGAACTGTTCATCCTCGGGCCACCTTTCCGGAATGGCCTGCGATTCAGACCCATCCCCAAGTCCCTTTGTCGCTACTGACAAATCGGCATAGTCATCAACCGTCATATCCAGGTGAAGGGAAGACATTAGCATTCCAGAGGGATGCGTATGAATTCGGTGGATGTCGGGAAACAGAGGTATCGTGTGTCCATAGATTCAAAACGATGTCATCAAAGAGAAAATTATTTGAAACTGGTGAAAAGTTAGTTCAGAATGACGAAGGCGGCCCATTTGTCGGGACTGTAGCCTTTGCGGCGGAGTAAGTTCTGTGCGGCAGCAAGGGCGTCGTCGGGGTTCCTTCCGTCGATAAGGCCATTGTAGAACGCGACCATAAGTTCCCGCGTGGCCGAGTCGTCGACACTCCATAGGCTCATCAGGATGCTCCGTGCGCCTGCAGACTTGAATGCGCGCTGCAGACCGTAAACACCCTCGGAATTGTATTCTCCCAGACCTGTCTGACAGGCCGAGAGCACCACCAGACGGCATCCGTTAAGGTCCAGTCTCGCTATCTCATCCGCGCGCAGGATGCCGTCGACATCACTGATGGACGATACAAGGCTGTCTGTCGCCCAATATCTCTGGGAGTCTGCGAACAGCAGGCCTGAGTTCTGCATGGGGTTGGTGAAACAGCCGGAGTCATGGAAAAAGCCATGGGTGGATACATGCAGTATATAATCCCTTTTTCCGCTTCGCCCGGTGAAGGATCCCTCAGTTGCGGAAGATCCGGAAATAACCTTGACCCGGTTGTCTTTTTCCAGCAGCAGGCCTGCAATCTGACTGACCTCTGAAAGAGAGTTGGGCAATCTGCCAAGGATATCGCCACGCATCACACCCCGCGACTGCGATACCCCAGAGCCTGGGGAGTCTGAATTGCCATAATCGATACCTCCCCACAAGACGGCATTTCTGGCAGCCAGCCGCATCGGTTCCGCTGATTTTACTGCCGGAATCTCGGTCGGAGAGCCGACAATATGAATCCTGGCCATATCCGCAATGATGCTCCCTGCGTTATCCGTCGGCAGCGCGCCGAATGCCATCTGGTTGAAAATCCAGGAGGTGGACATATAGACGTCTTTCCCTGCCAATAGCGGCATTATCGAGCCAAGCATCTCGTTCACCGCATCTGAATCCACATATACGGCGCCTGGAGTCCGGGTCAGCCTGACCAGCTGCTCTTTTGTCCCGAGGGTCTTATATGCGACCTTGCCCGAGCTGTCCATTAGCAGCGCGAACACCGTTTTGTCACCCTCCACAATCATCATGGCGATCTCGTTGCTGCCAAGGCATCGTCTCAGTCGGGATACAGACATACCGGAAGCTTCATTCTCGCGTCTGAAATCCCGGCTGGCATTGGCTATCTCCGTTTCCAGAGAAGAGATCTCACTCTCAAGTCTCCTCCTGGCATAATAATTGCCCGGTCCGGACACATATTGCCGTGAGACAAGTTCCTGCGACGCCTCGATATAGCGGTTATATTTTCCGGACAACCCAGGATTGCCCATGGCCGCTATGGCATTGGCAACCGATGTCTCGGAGCGCAGCAACAGGCCGCGCAAAAACATGTTGTTCTCAAAACACTCCGTCGCAAGCTCATCGGATGGGTGAGATTCCATCAGACGGTTGGCGTAGGAGAACAATGGCCTGAACTGAGTGATGAAATATTCGCGCTGCGCAGAGGTCATGCCGGTGAAATTATTCAGGATCTGCCGGCGCATGGCTCCGCTCGCCTCAATCACCTGCCGGGTGAGCATGTCCCATTCGTTGTCGGCTTCAAGATACTTGAATTCCTTCGAATGCGCGAGGATATACTCGATATCCGTTTTGTCGTAGGTGTCATCGATATGATATAGATACATTTTAAGCAGTCTGCGCCCGTCGGAGACGTCATTCAGCTGATGGCAATATTCAGAAAGGCCGCCAAGTTGTCCATAGATTACAGCATTATACCCCATGGAATCGACCAGCTGCAATGCCAGCTCAAGATAGCGGCGTGCCGCCACGCGCCGATTGCTGTCGATCAGCATGCATATCAGCTCGTTAAGCACCCTGAGCTTGTAGACAGTGTTGAACTTTTCGGATTTGAAGACCTCAGCCGCATATCCCTCCATTTCCGCTATGGCCTCACCGGGGCTTGTGAGATACTTTCCCTGGATAAGCTCAAGCCGGAAACTGTCTTCAAGCTTTTTGCCGTCAAGAACGTCGTTAAGTCTATCTTTTTCCTCTTTGCCAAAAAGGTCTTCGAGATGATCCCAATCGGTGGCTGCATGAACGGCCTGAATCAGGCCGTGATATTTCCTTACGTTGGCAATGTCACCCATCTTGAGATATATCAGGTATTCCTCCCTGAGGAAGCAGAGATTGATGTAGTTCTTGAACCTACTGACCGTCGCCTGGGTCATATCATCGGCAGTTCCCTTGGCCTTCTCCCTGGAAATCTCATCATCTATCCATTCACGCAGCAGACGATATTGTTCCAGAGCCTTTGGGTAATCTCCGGTATGAACGTAGCAGTCAGCAAGTTGCTGCCGGAAGTCATATGGATCGTTTGATTTCTCTACCAGATTCTTCTTTGAATCCATGAAGGCTATCGCGGCATGGTATTTATGGTCGGCAATCAATTCCGTGAAAACCTTGTCGGTCATCGAATAGTTGAAAATATGCACCGCCTGCGGAAAAATCAATTCAGCGAAAAAAAGAAATACGGCGATGCTCAAGGCCGCTCCGAGTATTATAAGGATTGCATAGAGGTAGATCGCAAAGAAATAGTATATCTCTGCAAAAAGCCTGCTGAAAAGAAATCTTTTTTTGGTTGAGCCTTTATCGTCTTCGATAATTTTCATAATTTTGCAATCAATATGGGCGTACTACAAGTAATGGAATATATAGTCGCGCTTGCGATATGCTATTTCTCTTTCATAGTGCTCCAGCGTCATTACACCGAAAAGAAGACATGGACTGAGGCTTTGAAAGAGGGAGGCAGGCATATTGGCATCGGACTTGTGACTGTGCTGGGAAGCCGCATCGGGCTGCTTCTTCTTGGCGTTATCGCGGTGTTCATTATCCTTACTCTTGGAGATATCCTGTAGGTCAAACCGCAGGTCGTTTGCCATGTCGATCGCCCATTCGCTCCCTATGGGGTTTCTGTCGTATCTGGCGATGACGGAGCATTTAGGGCCTGCACTCTCGGTAATCATGACAACGTCAATATATGCAGGCACTGAGTCAGGTGTGGCCTCGAACATTGTCGACATGAGCCTTTTGCCGGCAACTATAGTGTCCAGGAAACAACCTTCCCTCAGATTGCCTGAATCGACATCCGTGTTTTTTGACAACCAATCCAATGTCCATACAATGACCTGATTACAGGTCCTTGCATCAGCCTTGTCGCATCGTCCGGACGCGACATATATCCGGCTTATTGAATCCATAGACATTATGGTATGGTGGATATCGATTCTCCCGTCAATATACAATCTGTCTTCCGGGTCTTTCCAATTTTCCCATTTGCGTCCGGATCTGAAGGCCACATATCCGTCGCTTATGTCTCCCGGAGCAAGGTTGAGAGAGCCTATGTCAACTGGCTTGCAGTACCGGGCTATCCGGTATTGTTGCAACCATCCGTATGCCCCCACAGCCAGGAAAGCAACCGTCAGCCCAATCCATATCCATCCGGAAGGGCCAAACCTTCTTTCCGCTTTGGGATAATGGCGTCTCATGCTTCCGGCAAAGCATAGAAACAGGTAAAATGTCAGATAAAACAACGGCCTTGCCAAGAAGACGCCACACCGGACCAGTGTGTTGTCAGTCGGAATCTGCCGCCTTGTCGGATCTGCCAGGGTATACAGGCAGACAAGTATAAGCGACCATTTCAGCGATGTTATGCAGTCCTTGTCTCCTCTCAATGTCTTGATTACGGCATATAGGGAATAAACTCCCGCGCAAAAGAAAAGCATGAAACATAGCCATTCCACGATGGCGTATGAGCGGAACGACCCGAATCCAAAAGCAATGTAGTGGGAAACGGCCCCGTATGCCTGCCATAGCCATATGGTGTAGTAGATGAATAAGAACACATATAGCCAACTATATGGCCTGAAAATCATCTCTTTCTCTTCTTCGTTGTCCATAAGATCATAAGGATAACTGCGATGATACCGGCTGTGATTATGGCGATGGCGGGATAGGGAGCGGTGTCAGAGGGCTGAGGTTGAAAAACGACAGGCCTGTTCGCCTCCCTCTCCGGCGCTTCCCATCCCAGGGTGTTGCGGAAAACAGGACGTTGCCCGTGAAATCTCAACGTCTTGTCTTTCTCCATTCCCGAATATACTGCCGACAGAAACTCACCCATGTCTGTGAGTCCCGATACCTCATACGCCTTGCAGAAATAATAAGTCAACGAGCCATAGCCCTTCCCATGGGCTATTATCTCATAATTCCTCTGGTCGCTCCGGCATGCGCTGAGATAGACCACGTTGCCCATTTCCGGCGACCGGGAAATGGGCGAATGGTCCTGATTATGGTATGTTCTCTTTAAATCGTTGAGTTCATTGTCTGTCAGGTTTTCAGCTCCAAAAATCTCATAAGTGCCACGATAGACTTCTTTCCCTTCGCCGGGATTCTTATCCATCGAATCACTGTGGCAGGCGTCTATCACGGCAATGACCAGCCCGGCAGAACCCACTTTGGCGCGCAGGGAGTCTATGATCTTGCCGAAGTCATTGTCAGTGAGATGATTCACGCCGCTATAGGAGGCGCTCTTCCTCTTCATTGCGTCATACGGCACAATTGCCTCATCCAGTCCGTCGGGCTCATTTTCAGAGTGATTAATCACAATCTGTTGTCCATGGCCGGAAAAATGGACAATGACGGTGTCTCCGGCCATCGCGGACCGCTGCAGGAGGCGCCGCAAAGCGTCCGAGATGCCGCGATGCGTGGCCGCGCTGTCCTTCAGAACGACGGCGTTTGGGAATGAGGAGGTGACAAGATCAGCGTCATTGCAGCCATTGATGCTGTTCCAGCCGGACTCCTGGGGATAGCTGCTTATTCCTATACTCAGCACCCGGACATCCGCCCTTGCGCATATGGCCGCCGCGACTGTAGCGATTATCAGGCAAAGCAGTCGTTTCATTCTATATCTCGGTATTTCCTGTTGTCGACTGTTTGTCTCTGCATATCCGGGCTCCCATCGACTGGTCGAATTCCCTACGGTGCGCACGTATGGCGGCCGCGGCTTCCTCGCAAAACTGGTTGGCCGCATCCAGCTGACGGAACGTGTCGGCCTGGCGCATATTGTGGAACTGCATTTTCCTTACCAGCTCAGCATTGAAGTATTTGTAATTCAGTTTCACGGTCAGAGTGCCCGTGCTGTAATAAAAGTTGATGATCATGTTCGGGAGGTTCTCGTCAAACAGGTTGAGCATCCTTGGATCATTCCTGAATTTGACTACCTCTCCCATTCCATCCATCAACAGGTCGTTTATTTGCGTAATGAGGATGTCAAACTTCTTCTCCATCGGATTTTCATGGAGTTCGGCCCGGTCTTTTATCAAGGCGCGGCTGAACGGCAGGAAGACCATTGCGAGAAGGATTGTGATTAAAATTACAATAAGTGTCGTTGTCATGATGAATGCAGGTTAGATTGGTTGCTTGATAATGCTATGTGCGGTTGCTGATGTATCGGGCGTAGTATGACATTATGAGGGCTGTCACCGGCAGGGCGATGATCATGCCGATTATCCCTAACAGCGAGCCCCATACTGAGAGCGACAGCAGAATGATGGCGGGGTTGAGCCCAAGTTCGCGTCCCATCACGTGGGGGGTGATCACATAGTCGCAGATACATTGGCTCACGACGTAGACCAGGCAGCACTTGCCCAGCTCGGGCAGGAACTCGAAGCCCCCTCCGAGTGAATACACGAGGCATAGCCCGGCGACAGGTATCAGGGTCACGTACTGGAAATAGGGTATCATGTAGAGAATCCCTACCAGCAGCCCCATGGGAACCGCCAGGGGCAGCCCGACGATGAGAAACCCGATGCAATAGAACACCATCGCGAAGAGCGCCACAATTCCCTGGCCACGGAAATAATGGTTCATGCCGTTCTTGATGTCGTTGACCACGGCCATGGCCTTCGGACGGTATTTCTGAGGCACGATCATCTGGAATCCCTTCACGATCTGGGGATAGTCGATAAGGATGAACAGAACGTAGATCAGGGTCAGCAGCCATGCGAGGACATGCAGAAGCACTTCCGCCGACTCCTCGAGAAGCGACGTGCCGCGACGCAGCAGCTCCTCGATGCGGATGCTCGACACAAGCCTGGAGAAGTAGCCGGGGTCAAAATACTTGTTGATGAACTTCATCGCGGAGCGGTAAGAGGGCGGAAGCTCTATCCTTCCGCTCGACACGTCGGAGAGGATTGCCCCGAGCTCGTCGAGCTGGCTGCTCACCGAAGGAAGCGCCAACCATACTACCGCCCCTATCACCAGCGTGACCTCAACGGCTGTGAGCACCGAGGCGACCGCCCTCCCCTTCAGATGAAACCACCGGCGGTTGAGGGCCACCAGGGGCTGCAGCAGGTAGGCCACCACGCAAGCCACGAAGAAAGGGAGCAGGGCGTCGCGGAGATAATATATGAGCCACAGGATACCCGCCGCCAGGAGCACGCCCAGCAGCAGCCACATTATCCGGTCGGTATTCCAATAGAGGGGTTTGCCTTCAGCCATGTCGATGATAGTTTTTTGTGGAAATGTCTCTTTAAGAAAAGAAACAAACGGCCCGGCCCCAGTGTTCGATGCCTCCTCCGCACATCACTCAACGCAGAGGGAAGAGGGAGCCGACGTCATGGGCCAGGTCGCTGATGGCCGACGACAGGGGGGTGATGAGCGGACGGAAACGGGTCTCCTTTTCCGGAGCCATGACCCACAGCGAGGCAGGACGGCACTCGATGCTTATGGCGCGTCCGAGCGACACCGGGTCGCCGTCGAAGTGGGCCGGCCCGTCGTGCAGGCGTGTGATGGTGGCCTCCGACACGCGGAACGAGTCGATGAGGGTGTTGCGGTCGATGTATCCCGTAAGGAGGTCTACGCCCACGGTGACATTCTTCAGCGGGCTTCCCGAGTGTACCACTATCATGTCGAGCAGGCCGTCGTCGAGTTTGGCCGATGGGGCGATGTATGCGTTGTTGCCATACTGGGAGGCGTTGCAGACCGCGATAAGGAACGCCTTCTCCGTAATCACCGTGCCTCCCACGGATATGGCGTATGCCTCCGGCTGGTATTTCAGAAACTCACGCAGCACGCTCTTTATATAAGTGACCCTTCCGCGACGTTTCTGTCGGGCGAACTCCTCGCTGACCTTGGCGTCGAATCCGATGCCGAACGTGCAGAAGAAATTATGGCCGTTGGCCACGCCGTGGTCGATACACATCGTGCGCCCCTTGAGGATGACGTCGAGCGAGGCCTTCACATCCTGCGGAATGCCCAGCGAACGTGCCAGCCCGTTGCCAGACCCGAGCGGTATGATTCCGAGCGCCGTCTGCGTGCCGCATAGACCGGATGCAGTCTCGTTGACCGTTCCGTCTCCGCCGGCGGCTATCACCAGCGGGACGCCCTGCCCGGCGGCCTCGGCCGCCAGGCGCGAGGCGTCGCCCGGCCCCTCGGTATAGGCCACGCGGGGAGTGAGTCCGGCATCGGCGATGCGCTGGCACACGAAATCCTCCAGTCCGCGCTTGGAGCGCGTCCCGGATATGGGGTTGATTATGAGCAGTGCGGATGTCTTACACATATATAAAAGATAACGGATATATACATGACGGGTTTGGCGGAGAGGGGTGCCGGAATCCAATTTTCATCCCCAACCATACCTTTTGGGGCTGTAAAGTTACGAAAAATTTGTAGAAGTAGAATAAAAAGAGTAATTTTGCGCATAGTCCGGATGGGACGCCACGCTCTGAAGACGGCGAATGCCCCGGCTCAAACTGAAGTGAGAATACATCGCGAAGGCACCAATATACTGATTTTACTCTTTCTTGTGCTCGCGGCGCTCAACGTGCCGGTGTGGCTCTTCATGCCGCCTTATGTGATCCCGGGCATATTCACCGCCATATCGGTGGTGTTCTACCTGTTCGTGTTCAATTTCTTCCGATGCCCCAAACGCAACTACAGGGGCGAGCGCGACGACCATATCGTCAGCTCGGTCGACGGCAAGGTGGTGGCCATAGAGCGGGTCTACGAAGGGGAATACCTAAAGAGCGAGGCCATAATGCTGTCGGTCTTCATGTCGCCGCTCAACGTCCATGCCAACTGGTATCCGTGTGACGGCACCGTGGAATATGTGCGTCACCACCGCGGACGCTTCCTTTCGGCCTACCTGCCGAAAGCGAGCACCGACAATGAACGAAGCACAATCGGAATTGTTCTTACCAATGGAGAGCGCATCACGGTGCGCCAGATTGCCGGCGCCATGGCGCGCCGTATCGTCACCTATTCCCGCAAGGGGCACAAGGCCGACATAGACGGCCACCTCGGATTCATAAAATTCGGCTCAAGGGTTGACCTCTATCTGCCGCTTGACGCCGAGATTCTGGTGGAGATGAAGCAGGGTGTCAGAGGAGGAGTGACTCCCGTGGCACGACTCGGAAGGAAGAAAGAAAATAATAATAGACAGTAATGAACGTCATCACACGCAATATCCCCAACGCCATCACGTGTCTCAACGTGCTGGCAGGCACGATGGCCATAATCCTGGGCTCGCGCGGCTCGGAGGCGGCCTGGGGAATGAAGGCATATGAATGGGCCTATATATTCATCGGCATTGCCGCAGTGGCGGATTTCGCCGACGGTTTCGCCGCCCGTGCCCTCCATGCCTATTCCAATCTCGGAAAGGAGCTCGACTCGCTTTGCGACCTGGTGAGCTTCGGGGTTGCCCCGGCGATAATCGTCTTTCAGCTCGTGGCAGAGGCCGACGTCTCCCCCTGGGCAGCCTGGGGCAGCCTGCTGATTGCGGTCAGCGGTGCCGTCCGTCTGGCCAGGTTCAATATCGACACCCGGCAGGCCACATCCTTCATAGGGTTGCCCATCCCGGCAAACGCGATTTTCTGGATCGGCTATACCGCCCTTCTGACCTCAGGCGTCGATTTTCTCGGCTGCTGGTATGTGTTCCTTCCTGTCCTGGTGGTGGAATGCTGGCTTATGAACTCGGGGCTCGGGATGTTCTCGCTGAAATTCAAGTCCTGGGGGCTGAAAGGAAACGTGTCGCGATGGCTGCTGATAGTCGCCGCTCCAGTGTTTGTCTTCACTCTGGGCGTCGGGGGCCTTATGTGGCTGATAGTCTTTTATGTGGGCATGTCGCTTGCAAGACCCGGCGGGAAGGCATGATTTTGGATTGTGTTTCACTTTAATTTTGACTTTTTGACATATCATGGGTATTGCCCTTATAATATTGTTGCTGATCTGTCTGATGTGGCCATTGATTGTGAAATGGCTGCGGGCGCTCGCCATGCGCAAGATGGAGGATGTGTTGAGAAAGGCCGCAGGTGCTCCTCCGAGAGATAAGAGGAGCTCACGCCGCGACTACGGCGACGCAGGCCGCAATTGGTCGGAAAGGCAGTCGGCCTATTCCGGCTATGGCCGCAGCCAGCGCACCTGGCGCGGTAATGACGACGGCCCCATTATCCCCAGGGAATATGCCGAGGATGTGGATTTCGTGGAGGTGAGGGAGTTTTCCGAAACGAAGATAGGCGCGGAGAGCCGGACTTCCTCCGGGAGACGCCGCAATAGGTATGAGGAGAGCCAGGTCTCGGATGCCGTCTGGGAGATGGTCAAGCCTGGAAAACGAAAGAAATGACACGCACACTATACGTAAGCGACCTTGACGGCACCCTGCTGTCGGCCGACAGCCGTCTGACTGCCGCAACCGAGAATATGCTCAACGGCATTATTTCGGAAGGGGCGCTGTTCACTGTGGCTACGGCGCGCACTCCCGCCACTGTGTATACCCTTCTGCAAAATGTCCGGCTGAGGCTTCCCGCCATCGTCATGACCGGAACAGCCATGTGGCGTCAGGACACGGGCCGGATGACGGATACTGTGACAATCCCTCCCGCCACTGTCGGGATGCTGCTTGAGGTCTACCGCAGGCATGGGCTGCCCACTTTCGTCTATACTTTCCGCGAGGGTAGGATTCTGATTTACCATATCGGGAAAATGTCTGCCATGGAGCGCGATTTCATGAACGAGCGCGCCGGCTCTCCCTACAAGGAGTTTTTGATTCCTGTCTCGGGAGATTCGGAACTTCCCTCTCCGCTGAAAGACGTGGCGCTGCTCTATTCCATGCAGCCTACGCAGGAAGTGAGGGAGACATATGAGGACATAAGGGCGCATATAGACGTCAACCCACTCTACTATCATGATTTCTTCGGACCGGAAACCGGGATTCTGGAGGTTTTCCCTCCCCAGGCCTCGAAGGCGAATGCCCTGCGCCGCCTCGCGGAGCAGGTGAAGGCAGACCGTCTGGTGGTTTTCGGCGACAATATCAACGACCTGCCGATGATGCGTCTCGCGGATGTGGCGGTGGCGGTGGAGAATGCCGTGGAGGAAGTGAAAGCGGAGGCGGATATCGTCATAGGTCCGAACACGTCGGATTCGGTGGCGCGGTTTATAATCGATGATTTCAGAGGGTCGCGCCGCCGATGAATAATTTATATCGCTATGGGCATATATGAGCGTCAACGCACCGGCAAACTGGTTTTCCTGGCTGTATCGGCCGTGGCTATAATCGTGTTTCTGCTTATATCCAACTCCTTGGTGAAGGAGCTGGCGCAGCAGGAGCGCGAGCGCATGGACATTTGGGCGCAGGCCACGAAGCGCCTGGCCAAGGCCGACGTGGACTCCGACTTTGAATTCCTTCTCTCTATAATCAGCCAGAACAATTCCATTCCGGTGCTTGTCTGCGACAGCGCCTACAATATCCTGGAATACCGCAATTTCTCGCTTCCCGAGAAGGAGACGGTGGCCGGGGAGTCGCTTTATGAGGAGCTTTCGGCCAAAAACCGCGATTATCTGAGCAAGCGTCTCCTGAAGGCCGGTGGAGGCCGCCCGCTCAGGTATCTTGCCGAGCATAACAGCCATTTCATAGCCGTGGAGATCTATTCCGACACCTATCAGTATATATATTACGAGGATTCGGTGCTTCTGCGGCGCCTGAGCCTGTATCCATACGTGCAGCTCATCGTCATGCTGATTCTGGCCGTGATAATCTATTTTGCGGTGATATATACGAAGAAGGCGGAGCAGAACCGCGTCTGGGCCGGCCTGTCGAAGGAGACGGCCCATCAGCTCGGTACGCCCATATCGTCGCTCATGGCCTGGACGCAATATCTGGAGGCGTCGGGTGCCGACAAGGAGGTGACCGACGAGATCAACAAGGACGTGAAGCGTCTGTCAACGATAGCAAAGCGTTTCTCCAAGATAGGCTCACGTCCCGAGCTTCAGCTGGAGTATCTCAACGAGACTGTAGAGAGGAGTCTCGACTATATGCGCAGCCGTATATCGGGGAAGGTGGCGGTGGTGCTGAATCTGAGCGAGGATGACCACGGGGTCATGATATCCCAGTCGCTTTTCGAATGGATCATGGAGAATCTCACCAAGAACGCTGTGGACGCCATGGGCGGGGAGGGTCAGCTCACGATTTCCACCGGAATGGACAAGGATAAGGTATGGATTGAGGTGAAGGATACCGGAAAGGGGATAGCGCGCAAGAATTTCAAGAATGTCTTCTCACCCGGCTTCACCACGAAGAAGCGTGGCTGGGGCCTGGGTCTTACGCTTGTGAAGCGCATCGTGGAGGATTATCACGGTGGCCGCATCTTTGTAAAGGAGTCCGAGCTCGGCAAAGGCACCACTTTCCGCATCGAGCTCCCCGGCGCGTGATAGATTTTTTTCAAGGGGGATGCAGTCTTTTTCATGGTGTGGTAACATATGTATTGACAGAGGCCACGCCGGCATGTGTCATACCGCATCTCGGCTGCATGGCTTGACTGTCCTTCTTTATGGATACTACATCCCTTTATGACAGATGCCTCTCGGGCGACAGAGAGGCGATGGCAACCCTTTACATGGCCACCTACCGCAGGATGATTTCTGTGGTAAGACGGTATGTGGCTGATGATGACAGGGTGCGCGACATAGTGCATGACGGTTTCATAATTGTGTTTATCTCTCTTGGGAAATTGCGTGAGCCTTCCAAGCTTGAATCATGGATGGCCGGGGTTATGAGACGTCTCGCCCTTAAATCGGAAATAAATGCCAGAAGATATGATATGGTTGGCATAGATGGCCATGAACCTGTGGTTTCGGATTGCTATGATTCTCCGGATCCGGATTTGGGATGGGATGAGCTTTCCGGAATGATAGACAGGTTGCCGGAGGGATACAGAAAGGTATTCAGGCTCTCCGTGCTGGAAGGCAAGTCGCATAAGGAGATAGGGAAAATGCTCTCAATAGGGGCACATTCCTCCTCCTCACAGCTCTCGAGAGCCAAGGTGCTATTGAGAAGAATGGTGTCCGACTACCGGATGAATATGCTGGCTATGTTGCTGTTGGCTGCAGCGGGTGCCTTTTGGTATGTGGTTGACCGGTATGGGATGCGGGGCATCTGTGATCCGGAGTTTATGAGGACAGCATCTGTGATGGAGAATCATACCGATCCGGGGGTAATTGCGGATACAGTGGAAAGGGATGGGGACTCTCGTAAAGAGTCTCTGGCCGTGGCTCGTGTAGGGAAAAATGTCTCAAGACGTCATGTATGCCTGGCAGAGGATGTCGTTACGGAGGTGGAGAATAATACCGGCGGCGGTGAGACGGATATGACCAAGGCTGAATCAGAGATTCCGGAAAATGTCCGCGACGGGGAGTCTGAGGAGCGACTGCCGCTTATAGACGATAAATTCCGGGATGTGACTGCCCCTGAATATATGGCATATTCATCTTCTGAAGGAGGAGCGTGGTCGGTTTCTATTGATTACGAAGGTTTGTTCCCCGGGCGCAATGGAGGAGAAGGGTCCTACATGATAGGAAATGGTCTCACGAATGAGCCTGTGATGGAGGTGAATGAGTCGTTAAGGCATAAGATGCCGTTTACGGTCGGAGTCTCGGTGAGCCGACAGCTGTCGCCGCGCTGGAGTGTTGAGACAGGCATACGGTTCTCCCGTCTGCGGTCTGACTCGGTGGCCGATTGCATGAAATGGCATCGTGAGGCCGTGATGAAAACCACTTGTATAGGTATTCCTCTTAAAGTTTCGTATGCTTTTGTCCGGTCGCATGGGCTGTCGGTATATGGGCAGGCGGGGATATGTCTTGACATACCGCTGCGGAGTGAGAAGACGGTCATGTTCTCCTATCCGGACAAGGGAATATCTTTATCATGGAAAGAGGGGCTCGGACGACGTGTACAGTGGTCGGGAGAAATAGGCGTGGGCATTCAGTATGAGCTTGTTCCACACGTCAGCATATTCGCTGAGCCGTCATTACGTTACTATTTCCCGGGCGGATTGCCGGATGGCACAGTATGGACTGACAGACGTCTGATATTCACTGTGCCGTTCGGGGTAAGAATCCGTTGGTAAAAAAAATAGCATGGGGCGCGCAGTCTTTTCATAAGTATCGGCACATATGGATAGAAACCCATAAAACGTATAGTTATGAAAAGACAATTATTGAATTTTGCAGGAACGCTGCTGGTGTTCTGTTTTCCGGCGCAAATGGCGGCTGTGGAGAGTGTTGTGCCGAAGACCACAAGTTTCGGCCCGGTTGAGAATGTTGATAATCTGTGGCTGAAGCCTTTGGAGAGTCTCTATGTGGGGTTCGACCGTCCTGTCGATATCCTTCCGTCGGCCTCGGCAGTGATATTATGCGGAGGCGACACGGTGGTAAAGGCTACCCGTTTTGATGATCCGGTGAATTACGGTGAGAATGAGGGATTCGTGGCTTTCTATTTCGACGGACGGTTGTTGCCAAAGGGAAAGGAATACGTCTTCTCCGTAGCTCCTGGTTCCGTCGCGTCAAGGGAAGACGGGAATGTTGTGAACGGGCTTGTGGAGGTACCGTTCTATGTTCCCGAGACTCTCGGAGAGGCATTCTGGGATATGGATGAGGGAGGATGTCTGTCGCATGGAGATTCAATGACGGTATATTGGCATCACGAGACGAAGCCCGCATATGAGTCAGAGGCTTTTCTTTACCGTGAGGGGATAGAGGTGGGACGATTCCCGGTGGCCGTTGCCTGGGACTGGAGTCTCGGGCAGGCACGTATGGATTTCGGACGTGACATCCGTTTTGAGAAAGGCGTGGAGTTCAGTGTCGAGTTTCCGGAGGGTATTGCCTCGGCTCTATATCGCGACGATATTGTCAACGAGGAGGCATCCCTTACGTTCGTCGGCGACTGTGCCGAGGTTGTCGGTAAGGGTCCCGAATACCGCAGGGTGACAGTCAGGGAGGACGGACAGGGCGTCCCGGAGGGAGTCGATTTCATATTTGACATTCCGTTCGTATTGGGTGGTTCTCCTAAGGTGACAGTCCTTGAGAGTGACGGCTCGGTAGCGGCGCAGACTGTTCCGTATGTCAACACCATGATCAACTGCTTCTGCATGTCTGCCGAATTTTCGGGACTTGGTCTGGAGTCAGGGAAGGATTATGTCTTTGTTGTGGAAGAGGGTTCTGTAGTCTCGGCGGAAGGCGATCCCCTGGCCAATCCCCGTCAGACTGCCGACTATGTGGTCGCCGGAGTAGGGTCGATTGATGCCGAAGGACACCACATTTCCCCAGAAGGCAGTTTTGACATTTCCGGTTGTCCGGTCTCATCGACTGCCGACGGCGTCATCCACATCCGAAATGGCCACAAGTTCATACCCAAGCGGTGACGCGAGCACAAAAAGCCTGCGCGCAGGAAAATTCTGCGCGCAGGAAAATTCTGTGCGCAGGCTGATAAGAGCGGATGTCGTGACTGCTTACTTCACAACTACTTTCTTGGAGTTCTCACCGCAAACCACCATATAAAGTCCTGGGATGAGATTGCGGCTGCCGGTTTCTTCCTCCGTTAAACTGGTATTTGTAAGCCACCAGGCCGTCTACACAAACCTTTGCAAGCTCTTCAAGAAAACAGGCTACGCCGACAGCCTATCGCTATACCGCGAAAAGATGGTCGAGGCTGATGCCGCTTTCAAGAAAGTGACGGGGATGACCCCGGCACAATACTGTGCCGCATCCGACGATTCAGTACCAAAAGAGGTTGAACCCTAAAGATAAAATAGGGATATTCAGAAAATAGCCAACTGATTGGTTGGCAGTGCGATATAAATTTTGTAACTTTATAAAGAACCCCCGATGGATCCATCACGGGCTTATTCGGGGGTATTTCAATAAAATTTATCATCTTTTGTATGTTCTTGACACTGGAGATTGGAAAATTTACAGCCCATAGCCAATCATCCGGCCTTACACCGCAGTCTCAGACCCTTCCCACAACCTTTTCTGAACCCATTAACTGAATATCCCTATATTATTAAGGAGTGTCGCTGTCTCGGCTTTGATGGAAAGAGCTATCTCCCGTAATCTTGCTGGATCCTCATCGGCCATCGTCTCCGAATCGGTAATAAGCGCGTTGGTATCCTGAAAGTCATAGTAGAACCTTGCGATAGCAAACGCCTGTTCAAATGGCATCGCGTCCCCGCTGCAAGCGGCAACGATTCCGTTGATTTCGTTTAGTCGGGAGATTATATGTGTTATCACTTTATTCATTGAATTACATGAAACATACATGAAATGGAACCGCAAAATAGGCTGATATTCAGGGGAATTGCAATCGGCAAGTTGCTTCGTTCACTGAAATCTCGCTGATTCATTACATGAAATTACATGAACTATCCCCAATGGGGGATGTAAGCAATATCTCTGCGATTGGTCCCTTCAGGTGTCCCGACCTTTATCAGTCCTTGTGATAAGGCCTCTTTGATTACTGCGGATATGAGAGGATAATTCTTTTCGTCAACCCCCATTCTCTCACGCAGTGACTTGTTGGTAAGCATTTCATTCGAGAGATACTTAAGACACGCATGTTGATAGCAAGCCATAACGCGCTCTTCTTTGGTGGTATCGGCCCATTTCTTAAATGCCGAAAGTATAATCGTAGTACGAATGTCGGATACCCTATACTTTATAGGCGGCAGTTGATATTTTTCGATTGCTGTAAGAGCTTTATCCATACCGCTGCCTTTCTCCTCGCAGAATCCCATTCTTCGCATTATGTCCGCAAGTTCTTCATTTCGGGACTGGTATTCATCAATGAATCTGTCGGTGCTAATCAGAGGCTGTCCCGGCGAGGAAATCTCCACTCTGTCTGAATATATCTCTATCATAGGGAAACCAAGCACTGAAAAATCCTGATGGATAATCATATTGGCTGAAATTTCCCTTATGGATATTTCCGGATACATCCTCACGTCCTCACGCAAAGCCTTGCCGATTTCTTCATTGGCAGGGAGTTGACCGTTAACCCAGCCAATCATCATCGGAAAACATACTGCATACCCTTGTTCAAAGCTCTGCTCTCTGATTGTCTCGATCTTGCTCTTGTCTTTATAGACTATTACCCTGATAGCTTTCCGATACAGACCGTCAAAATCCCTCAAATCTTTTGCGAGCAACATTGCGCCAAGTTCGGTAATGCCATATCCGGTGATGGAAGGGATAATGAAACGTTCTGATACAAAACGTTCCATAACGCCATCAGCCGTTTGCGGCATGGGGATTCTCAATCGGTCGAAATAGGTTTCGGCACTCAGCAGACGGATAACATCGGAAGAACCGGCACACTCCCGTACTACCGTTTTATCCAATTGCCTGTTCCTGTTCTGCCTCCATAATTTTGCCTCCTTATCAGGATAGCCCATAAGAGGTTTTGTGAGGGAGCCGACACGTATATACGCCGTATTCAAAAATGTTACGGGGCGGTCGGTAGCAGCCGGGATACGATACAGGGAAATATGCTTGCCGTCTGAATCAAATTCAACACATTCGATGTCGATTCTCGGATTGAGACGGTTAAGCAACCACATTTCAAGTTCCTCATTACCTTTCTTGTGGCGTTTTGCTTTGAACGACGTGCCGACTATGGCATGTGTTCCGTCCTCGACACCGAATACAAGATAACCAAACGGTTTGTTCAGCAGAGCCGCACTGTTGGACAAGGCGGACAGGCGTTGCCCGATCTCATCCTCCGAGTGGAAATTATGTTTGAACTCAATCCATTCCGTTTCTTGCGGATATGAGACCAGTTTTGTGAGCAGTTTGGTAAATTCCGGTGATTCCATAATGCAAAATTACAAAAATTTCGGTAATAATCGCCTGAATTCCAAAGATTATGATTAACTTTGCAGTTGGGTTAGCTTAGTCCAGTCCACGACATTTTGGAAAAATAAGAAGCGTTATGCTCATCTTGTAGTTTGTGAACGTAGGAAATTCAGAAACCGATGCAAGAGATGGCATAGTGGTTCTCACGCTTATAGCGTGGGCTGCTATTGTTACATCTGCATCAAAGG
>DKYZ01000123.1:21141-28845 GCA_002493515.1 Porphyromonadaceae bacterium UBA7087
ATAGTTGGCTCACGTTTTCTTTTCTAATACATTCGCCGCGGGCCTCGGCGATATAACAAATAGAATATGCAGAACGCATTGATAACCTTCTTTCTTATTCTTAGTCTGCTCCCATTGCAGATGAAAGCAAAGGTTCCCGTCGTGCAGATGATGGAAGGAGAGATTAGAGCCGGGTTGACAACACCTCTCGGCGGTTATCATACCGGCAAAGCGCAGGTTAGTGCAGCTCTCGGAATTGAGGGAAGATACAATTTCAAGGGAACTCCTTGGGATTGTGGCCTTATGCTTGACCTCTCCACGGCCCGCAGAGGATACGAACACCTTTATAACGATGGCTATGATCGTTGGCAGAGTAACCGTACTTTGGCTTTGGCGGCTACCGGAGAGTATAATTTACGTCAGGGGACTAAAATCAACCCGTTTGTCGGGGCTGCACTGGGCGTTGCCTTCAATGATGTTGTGGGCGACAAATACTTTCCGAGCAAAGGCACCTCAATGCTTTTCGCGCCTCGTATCGGCGCTGAATTTATCTACCATATTCGCCTTATGGCTCAGTTCAATATCTGCCGCAAGGGATACAACAACTTCAGCTTTACTCTAGGTTTTATGCTCGGTGGCAGACCTAAGAAACAGTAATAGCTATGCGAAACCGAATCATCACATCAATATCTTGCGCCGCTATTGCGATAGCAGCGATGGCGCAGAGTGAAACGCCTGACAGCATCAAGACAAAAGAACTTGGTGAGGTTGTTGTGGAAGCACAAAACCAAAGAACAGATGCTAAAATGTCTACATTTACTCCGACAGGCAGACAGAAATCATCAGCACAAAACGCCATAGATCTTTTGCGTCAGCTTGCTATTCCGCAGATAAATCTAAATCTTGTTGATAATGCCGTAACTACGCAGAGCGGACAAAATGTAGCTATCTTCATAAACTATCTTCCGGCATCATCTGAAGAAATAGAGGGCATTTTGACAACAGATGTGCGGCGAGTGGAATATCTTGATTTTCCGACAGACCCGCGTTTTCAAGGACATGAGCATGTTGTCAACTTCATTATGCAAAAATATGAATACGGCGGTTATACAAAGGCAACTGTCAGCGAGAATTTTCTTGTCGGGAAACTTTCAAGCCGCGCTTCCGTCTATTCTAAATTCGCATACAAAAGCATGACCTATGATTTATATGCCGGAGCCTCCAATCATAACATAAACCATTCAGGCACATCCATAATCGGTGATTACAGCCTGTTATCCCCAGGCGGTTCACCTGAACAGATAACGCGCAACGAACTCTTTGAAAACTCGCATTTCAAATACAATCAATACCCCGTAACTTTCAGAGCCATATATGATTCTGATAAAACTCAAATAGCCAACACCGTCGGATTTAATTTCGATCAATCGCCGACGGCTGAAACTTCTGGCTCGTTGACATACCACCCGGGGAATGGCAATGATTACTCATATTGTCGAGCCGAGCCATACACAAGCCGTTATTTAGTATGGCAACGCAATTACTACTTCATTCTTCCACGCAATTTCCATCTCGGCGTAACGCCGAGCATAAATTACGGACATACCAATTACTCTTACAACTACGCCACCTCACAGTCAGGCACTTCCGAGATTGTGAACCAATCAAAAGAGAACGCTTTGCAGGTCAAAGGCTCTGCCACCCTTTACAAACTTATCAACGACAGACAAAATGCTTTTTTCCGTGCTTATTTTGGCTCTACATCAAATGATGTAAGCTATTATGGCACGTCACCATACGATAATGATTTTTCCGACATTTATGCCGGAGCTACAATCGGATATAACTTTTCTACGCCAAAATGGAATCTCAATGCCGATGCTGCATTGCAATGGGAACAAAATAAGATCAACTCTGAATCCATATCTGAATTTTATCCTCTTATAAATATATCAGCCGGTTTTTCACCTTCACAGAAACACTCGTTCCGTGCTTATTTCCATTTTGGAGCCAATTATCCCGGTGCGGGCGACAAGACACCGAATATTCTTCAACAAAACGAGCTGATGTATTATACCGGCAATCCAAATCTCGGATTGTCGCGTCAAGTAACATTCAATTTCTCCTATAACTGGCTGTTGTCAAATAAATTCTCTGCATCCGCTTTCGCGCAGTATTTTGGCGAATACAATCTATTTGTACCCATATATCAGCATTATCACGATGGTTCGGCATTGCTTCGTACTTACACAGATGATGGGAACTACAACCGCACCCAGCTTGGTTTATCGTTCAATTATAAACTCCTCGGCGGAGCCTTGCAATTAGCGGCTTCTCCTTCTATTTCATTCTACCGTATGACCGGTTTGTTTGACATATCCCGGAATCCGTTTACATGCAATGCTTCAGCGACTTATTATCTTGGCAATTTCTATTTTCAGGCTTCCTACCAGACGAGAAGCCTTGCAGTTCAAGGGAATCGCGGAGTAATCTATAAAGACCGCGATTTTTATCAGATTCTTGCAGGATGGAGCCGGTCAAAATGGAATATCAGATTAAGCGCGATGAATCTTTTTCGCAGCGACTGACTATGTGCCACAAATACGTTGTCAACACCTTTATATTCAGAAACACGATTTGTCAATGGCAACAATTTTCATCGCCGCTTAAACCTCTCTGTGACATATACATTCGGTTACGGAAAGAAGGTGCAACGTGGTAATGAGATTGGTGAACAATCCGGTGCAAACTCCGCTATAATGAAATAGCGATGCTGATATGATAGAGATTGATTTTTTTGATAATATTTGGTATTCTACTCGGCGCTTGTTCTTCATCACACCATGTCAACTGCTGGTATCCGGTGGCAGATGTGCCTGAAAACAGGATTGAGGGTAATGCGATTGTTACGACGAATGACTTTGATGTCGTAACTCTCAATACCGTTTCTTATCTTGATATGGCTGTGATTGAAGGCAAACTGAAAGTTGACAAAGTGCAGAAATGGGCCGATGCAACGGAAAACAAAATCGGTAAAATGATAGGTTTTGTGTTCAATGATACTCCGGAACAATGCGACCATTACTCATAAATTAAAATGATTAAAGATATGGTGAACCCCAATAGCAAGGAACATCATGATGATTTGCCGTACTCTGGTAATCTTATGTTCAAATGTTCCTTCTCTAAGAAGGCGATAAAGAGTAATATTGTAACATTGTCGGTGTTTATTGTTCTGACAATTGTCATTGGCGGCTATTTTTGCAATGCCTCAGGAGTATGGTATGGGCTTCTTGTTTTGCTTTTCCCCGTCGTCGCAATGGCCATAGGAATTGCGTATCTGAGAAGATTGGTAAAAGAAAGTTATCTGGAGATAACTTCCGATAATATCTTGAAATGCAAATACAAAGGACGTCGCGAGGTGTGCTATCCAATTACAGAGATAAAAAGCATAAAAGCAGCAACTCTCAAGCAGGCAGAGAAAGAATTTGCGCTATTTCCGGTCATCCTCAATTCAAAGGGAGAGGAATTATATTCCGGGAAGGGAGTATTGATCACCTTCAATCGGTCATGGATCAAAAGCGTTTTTCCAATCTATTTCAATCCTGAAGATATTGGAGGCTTTATTTCTGCCATCCGGCAGAAAATGAAAACTTAGTTTGTTTAATCCTTGCATAGATGGACTTGGGGGTTATCTCAATCTAAAGGAACTGATATAATTGTCACAGAGATTCGTCCCGGACTGGTAGATACCCGTATGGCAAAAGGAGAAGGTCTGTTATGGGTAATGCCTCTTGATAAAGTCTGCAAAAAGATTATCAAAGCGATTGATAAGAAGCAGAAAAGACTTATCGTAACCAGAAGATGGCGAATAATAAACTTTCTACTTAAACACTTCGCATAATAACGATATAATTAATCAGCATCACTTGAAAATCTCGTCCACGCGGTTGACGGCATCGTCTTTCTTCTGGTCGATGATTTTTGCGTAAATCTGCGTTGTGGCAATGTTCTTGTGTCCCAATAGTTTGCTTGTCGTATATAGGTCAACATCAAGAGTAAGCATCAGCGTTGCAAAGGTGTGGCGGCTTACATGAAAAGTGATTTCTTTCTTTACCTCTGCGGCTTTCGCCCAGTTTCCGAGTATGATGCTGACGCGGCTTGTTGTTGGGAGGCTGAAAACCTTGTCATCGTCCCCGGCATCACCACGCTCCGGCAGCCACCGCATTGCCTGTGACGAAAGGGGAAGATATATCGGAGTGTCGGTTTTCTTCATCACCACAGACACGCTCCACTGTTCACCGTCCTTGTGGATCTGGCCCCACCGCAGGGCGCGGATGTCGCTTGTGCGCAATCCGCAGTAACAGGAGAACAGGAACGCCCGCTTCACATGCTCGCGTGTCGGGCAGTCGGTTGCAATCAGCCGTTTCAGCTCGTCAATCTCCAGATAGTCGCGCTGGCTCTCCACATGATAGAACCTGTCGTTTGAAGATATCCGGTCAAACGGATTCTCACGGAGATAGTCATTTCGGACGGCCCAGTTGAAAGTCGCGCTCAGAGAGGCGGTAATGGAAGCGATGCTGTTGATTGCGAGCGGTCTCTTTGTGCGCGATTTATAATCGTTACGCAGGAAATGGGTAAACGCTATGCAGTAGTCCTTGTCCGCCTGTTTCAAGGTCACGCCGTCCCCACGGAACTGTGTCAGAGCCTTTTTCAATCCGCTGAAGGCCGACGGGCCCATAGACTTGCCGTTATCATCAATCCATTTCTTGTATAGGTCTATGAGGTCAAGCAGCCTCATGCGTGCGTGGAGCATGCAGTTGGTGACACCTTTCTCGTTGTTGGTAAGCTGAATAATGCGGTCAGCCTTAACCTTGTTGGCAAGGGCAAGGTTATGTTCGTTCAATGCCTGGCTCGCAGGGTCAAGCTCCGGGACTATCGAAAGCTGTCAGCCCTGTAAAAATGGAGAACAGATAAGCCTGTTTCACCTGCGGACGCGATATGACAGGGAATTGCGTATCCATCAGTAGCCTTATATCATCAAGTGACAGATGTTGTTTCTCTGGTCGTTCCCGCGTTATCCGGTCATGTATTTTCACAAAGAACAACGGGTTTCGGACAATAAGCCCCTTCTCGACTGCCATGTTCAACGCACCACTAAAAAGATAGATATAAGAATAAAAAGATAGATATAAGAACGTAAACAGTTTGGTCTATAATGTTGAGTCGGACGCGGGACGGCTCCGCCAGGGCTATGAACTGAAACAGGAGGTATTAGGTTACTATATATAGTATCCTTAAGACTGAAATATGCATAATTATGGTATATAAGTTCAAAATCAAGATTGAGGGTCTGTCAAAGCCCCCTGTATGGCGTAAGGTAGAGGTGCCGTCTACCTTCGATTTCTTGCAGTTCCACAATATCATCCAGACTGTGTTCGGATGGCAAGACTATCACCTGTTCAACTTTGAACCGCGCACGAAGCGTCGCGAGAGCCCAGCTTTCCGTATAGAGCAACCATTTGATGAGGGGGCTGAGATATGGGATGACGCCGAGATATTGGTGGCATCGGAAACTACGCTCGATATGATTTTTCCTTCATTTGGGGAACTTGTCTACACTTACGACTATGGTGACGACTGGACCCACTCCGTAAAGCTGGAAGGTGTTGTTAATGAAAGGCGTGATTATGCGGTCTGCACAGGCGGTAAAGGAACGACTCCGCCGGAAGACTGCGGAGGTATCTGGGGGTATTATAGACTGAAGGAGGCCTTTGCTGAATCTGAGTTTTCCTTGAAAAAGTACCTAAATTTCCTGAGCCTCGGTTTTAGGCTTGGCCGGACGGCCTCGCTTCAGAGTCTTTGACTTGGCTTTGGAAGTATACGTCGGTGCGCATCCAATTGGAATGTCAAAGCCAAACGCATTGCATATCTCGACCTGATCGCCGACAAATGGCGTGATGAATTTAAGCCTTCCCTTGTGCTCGATGCATCGTATCGTCCTCATCTCGGCAAGTACGGATTCGGTTGACCCGAACTTCTTTCGCAGGTAGTCGTTGGAGTCCCATACCGATCTGACATGCGAGGCAAGGATAAGACCTATGAAGCATATGAACATCCGGCCATGCTTGGCCGACTCCGACCAGCAGCGCGTACGGTCTTGACCGAGCGGCCCCTTCTGCAACTGAAAACATTTCTCCTGCTCGTCTCTCATGCCGTAGTTGTCCATAGCCTGCAGAGGATTGAGATCCAGCCCTATGGTTTTCGAGGCGAAGTATCCGGATGTCCTGAGCCGCACGTCTCTTTTTTCTTTGTCAACCTCAAATTTTTTCAGCGCGTGCGTTTTATTGTCTATGTCCAATGTGAGCATATTCATCTGTCTGGCCAATGATTTCTCGTCGGCGATTATTTCTCCGGAGTCGACGAGCCGCTGAGCCGCCATCGTTTGTTCGGCAATGTCGGTTTGCATGGCGGTGATAGCATGGGCTCTGCCCTCGACCGAGAAATACAGATTGATTTTGAGTTTGTCGGCTTCTATGACGTTGTCCCCGTTGCCCCTTACAGAGTAACTGCAATCGTATTGTGAGTAAAACAGTTCGCTTTTCGCATCATACGACATTCCTTCGGGAATCCCCGAGCTGAGATCTATGGCCTTGATTTTTTTGAGCACATCTCCCTGGCCGACCTTTACACTGGTGATTACCTTCTGTCGCTTGGATATATACAGCTCCAGATTTTTCAGAGACTCATACCCGCGGTCAGTTATGAGTATGAGGTTGCGGAATCCGGCATGCTCGAGCTCCTTCATTATCAGTTCAACTGTACGGCTGTCGGGCATGTTGCCGGGCAGCTCGATATAGAAGATCGGCATGTGGGATGTAATCGAGTATACCACGACCTCCACTGTCTGCCGAAGGGGCAAATGCTCCTTATTGCGGCCCCATCGGATATCGACAAGGTTGAACCCGTATGAGGATATGCTTGTCGAGTCGACGGCGCAAAGCTCGTCCTTGCCGACTCTGGCCGCTCTCATGCGAAACAGGTCCATCCGGTTCTGCTCTGTTATCGACTGGGCCAGGATCGTGACCGCCTTAGGCGTCATGCTTATCTCCGTAGGCGCCTTCACCTCTTTCTGCCATCTCGCCAACTGGGAGTAGGAAAGATTGTCAATGAACGGAAAATAGGCCATCGTCAGTATCTGATTGACCTTCTCCTCGTTGCCTCCGAACACCTTAAGCAAATCTGCTTTTACTCCGGTCTCTTCCGCAACCTTATCCAAAAGCCATGTCGGTCCATACTGCCTGTCAACGTCATCCTTGGAATACTCAACTCGTCCGCGCTTATCCTCGCCTCGTCCGGCAGCTTCATCAAGAACCCAATCTTCCGGGAATATAAGCTTGGCACGCTCCGCCGGCGATGAGTTGAAATATGTCGTGTTCGGATGAAAGCGATTGTTATTATCCAACGTTCCCCAATGCTTGTGGCGAGACTGCTTTTTGCCGTCCGCACCGACTATGGTTATCTTGGTGGATGCATACCTCCTGCCGCCGTTGGTGTGAACGATTATCTTGTACGGCGTCTCTTTCTTGACTGGTCTTCCTGTTCTCATTGGTGTCTGATATATAGGTACAAAGGTAACTATAATATCTGACATATCCAAACATTAAGGCATTTGTTTTTAGCCCTTAAGCTATTTTTAGGTACTTTTTATAGAAAAACTCAGAT
>DKYZ01000124.1 GCA_002493515.1 Porphyromonadaceae bacterium UBA7087
GACAAGCGTCCAGGAGCACCTTTAGGGGGTGCCGGCGCACATATATGGTATTCTTGACAGGATTGTGACCGACGGCCACAGAAACTCTGAGGGGGCCTGCGGCGCGCGCAGAACTTTTATTCGCTCCGCTCATGTGGGAACTTGTAATGGGAACGAGGGGGAACTTTGAACTGCTATAAATGGCAACCATCAATAGTTTAACTTAAGTATCTTGTCGCCTAAGGAAACAAGCTGAAAAAATCCGCGAGAATCCGCTTCAATCCGCGATGCGTCAGCACAGGCCATCCGGCCTGTCGCTGGCCCGCGATGATGGATAATCCTATTTAATCAAAATTTTCAACACCTGGCGAATAACATCTGGCGAAAGAATAGCGAGCATGGTCACCATACCATTCCATTGGCTTTTCAGCGGAAGAGGCGGGGGGCGTGGAAGAGAAGGCCGAGGTTGATGCCGAAGTTCCAGTTGCGAGCCGGATAGGAGAGGTAGTTGCCATAGACCGACAGGCTCGCGAAAGGGAAGTTGTAGACTACCGCCGCCTCACCGATAAACTCCATCTTGCGGAACCAGCCGCCGTAGGTGGCGACACCGTTGCCGTTGTTGACCACCTCTCGCATCGGTGAATACGCATAGAAATCACCACGTATCTGAAGCTTGCCTACCGGTGACCATACGGGAACCACTCCCAACGCCACATAATTGTTGGAGCAGAACGCCGGATTGAAATAATTCTGCGTAGACGGCGTGGGAGCGAATGTGGCGGCATGCACCTGCGTGGCTGTATAATTCTGATAAAGGTTCTGGAGCGTGACAAGCACATTCCCCATCACCCCTACAGAGAAACGCTTGTGAAGCGGAAAATACTGACGCCACAACACCTCCGCCGAACCTAGCCAGTGGCCGTTGTAACGGGGACGTCCGCCGTCGTCAACACCCGGAATGAACTTGTTCTGCTCATGCGCAAACCATAGCGAACCGCTCAACTGCATTCCGGCATTGGGATATAGCTGGTCGTTGAGAGTGTTCATATCCATGCCCAGCTTAAGTATCGCCATGCGGTAATAGCTGCGGTCTTTCTTGTCGCCGGTAAACTCACCCGCGTTGTATGGGAAATACCTGTCATCGATCCATCCGTATGACAACGCCGCGTATCCCTTGGCCCTCTTTCCGAAAGCCCTGCAGTAGGTGGCACGCATGAAGAGCTCGCTGTCGGTGATAAACGACGGCGAGGAGGTCTCGTAAAACAGAAGCTCAGTGTCGTAAAACTTCTGCCTGCTTATCACCGCCTCAAGCTTGACGTAGGAGGGGATGCGCGTGCGCAGCGCAAAGCGCCCACTGAGCTGGGCCGCATAATACGACTGCCCTATCCATAGACCCAGGTCCGTGTCAAGGGAGTTGAAGCTCAGTGTGTGGTAGCCGAAGGAGAGATAAAGCATACTGTTGGTAGACGATGAAATCCACCCCCCGGCCCCTATTCGCCAGGGATTCTTGACAGTAGCCTTGAGAAGGAGTGTATTGTCGCCATCCTCGCCAAACCGGGCCTGCGGCAGAAGGTCGGTGAGCGTGCCGTCGGTCACGGCGCGATAATATGCGTCCTGCGTCTGCTTCAGGCCGAAACGCGTCCCCTTGCGCTGACCCTGGAAAAGATATTCGATAAACCGGTTCTGGTTGGGACGCGCCCCTACCGCCACCACCGAGTCGAACATCACCACAGGGGTCGCTGACGCGAAACTGTCGCGCCTCTGGGTAACCTCCGCAAGCGGACGGCGCAACGGAGTGCGCCTCTTGATGGAATCCACCATCGCCAGACCCGTCTTGTAGCCTATGTCGTAGATGGTGCGTGCCTGCCCGAAGTCGAGCACTCCGAAATCAAGCACAGGCACCTGTATCTTGACCCCCTCATCAGCCGGAAGACTGTAATTGTTGTTCTGGATAATCATATCCTCCACCTGGCTGTACATATCGTTGGGATTCGGCTTCTCATCAGGAGAGGACACACTGACGCTTATTATGAACCCGGGGTCAAAATCCTCGCGCATCACGTCAACCGGGAAATTGTCGTATATGCCGCCGTCATATACAAGCACGCCATCCATCTCGATCGGCTTGAACACCATCGGGAAGCTCATCGAGGCTCGCACGGCGTCACCCAGCGACCCTTTGGAGCAGACTATCTTATGCTTGTGGAAGACATCACTTGTCACACACCGGAACGGAACGAACAGATTGTTGAAATTGCCGCCACACTGCTCCGTATACGGGCTGTAGAGCTTCAGGAACTCTATGTTCATGGGAAGCGGACTGATAAGCGACGTGGGGATTATCTGGCTCGTGATCGAGGCTGTGTCCTTGAAATTGATATTGAGCGAGAGCCAGCGGGGCGTAGGCTCTGGTTTGGTGAAATAATAGACGTCATCCTTGGGTATTGTCCCCGTGCTCCAGTAGTGGAACCCCTCCGAAGTGAAAAGCTCCATCATCCTCTCCGGAGAATAGCCGCAGCTATAAAGACTCCCGACAATCGCGCCCATCGACGTGCCGGCCACGTAATCTATCGGTATATCGTTGTCTTCGAGCGCTTTTATGACGCCGACATGTGCTATCCCCTTGGCGCCGCCCCCGCTCAGCACAAGCCCGACCTTTCCGGGCTTAACTACCGGGTAGGATACGGTGTCTTGCGGAGAAGAGGCGACGACGGATGCCGGCACCATGACGGATGCAGAAAAAACAGCAGCCTTAGCAATCGTTTTCAGGAGTCTTGGCGTTTTCACAATAATGAAGTTTAGTCAGATGCCGGACGCAACGTGCGTATCCGGTCAATGATAGAATGCGGCCAGGCGTGTAATTGTTCATCCAAGAGCCTGATTCATCGTGAAAAAAGGGATTCGGATGGGTATTATCCGGTAAATATTTATAACTTTGCATACGTAACTGAAAAGAGAATCGACATGAGCGAGATGTTATACCCCATAGGAGTCCAGAGTTTCGTAGAAATCAGAGAAAAAGGCTTCGTATACGTCGACAAGACCCGATATATACGCAAGCTTGTTGATTCTGGGAAATACTATTTCCTGAGCCGACCCCGACGGTTCGGGAAGAGCCTGCTGCAATCCACCATCCAGGCATATTTCGAGGGCAGACGAGAGCTATTCAAGGGGCTGGCCATCGAGAGGATGGAGAAGGACTGGCTCAGATATCCGGTGCTTCACCTCGACCTCAATGCCCAGGACTATACTGTAGACGACTCTCTGTTCAATATCATTGATGAAAATCTGGACAGATGGGAAAAGGAGTATGACATTAAATATGACAGGAATGATTTCGGGTTACGTTTCTCGAACGTAATCAAAACGGCGCACGAAACTACGGGCCGTCAGGTGGTGATACTGATCGACGAGTATGACAAGCCACTGCTGATGAACCTTTCCCACGAGGAGCGGCAGGAGCGGTTCCGCAATATGCTGAAAGGCTTCTACGGCGTGCTCAAGAGCTGTGACCGGCACATAAAGTTCGCACTGCTGACAGGCGTCACCAAATTCGGCCGGGTCAGCGTATTCTCCGACCTCAACAACCTAAACGACATATCCCTCAACGCCGACTACAACGAAATCTGCGGAATCTCGGAATCGGAACTTGCAGAGTACTTCGGCCAGTCCATCAGGATTCTGGGGGAGGCCAACGGAATGACGGAGGAGCAGACAAGGGAGACCCTGCGCCTCAATTACGACGGCTACCACTTCACAGGACTCCCCTCGGAGGGGATGTACAACCCCTACAGCCTGCTGAACGTGTTTTACGCCAAACGGTTCGGCGACTTCTGGTTTATCAACGCGACACCCACCTTCCTCATCGACCTCCTCAAGAAGGCACGCTTCGACCTCAGCAACCTCCCGGGCTCCAAACGCGACGAGAACGCGCTCATGGGGCTTGACCCGGCATTCAGGGACCCCGTCCCGGTGATTTTCCAGAGCGGGTACCTCACCATCAGCGGTTTCGACAGACAACGCCAGCAGTACATTCTCGACTTTCCGAACCGCGAGGTGGAGAAAGGTTTCCTCAACGCCCTGCTGCCCTACTACGCCAACCGCGACATTGACCCAGGCGCCCTCAACGTCTTCGACCTCAGGGACGCACTTGACGACGGCGACGTGGACACCTTCATGCGCATCCTCATATCGTTCATGGCCGGAATTCCGTTCGACCATACAAAGGGAACGACATCCGAGGCCCGGTTCCACGACCTCCTATTCCTGGTGGCCCGGCTAATCGGCCTGGACGCACGCGCTGAATACCACACCGCTCTCGGAAGCATCGACATGGTGGTCTTCACCCCAGGCTACATCTACGTCATGGAGTTCAAGGTGGACCGCACTCCCGCCACAGCCCTGCGACAGATCGACAAGAGGCTCTATGACGCCCCGTTCGTGGCAGACAGCCGAAAAGTGGTGAAGGTCGGCGTGCAGTTCTCCACCACACTGAAAAACATAAAGGCATGGAAGGCCGTCGGTCTGCCGCGCCGAAAATAGATACTAATTAAAAACCAAAATCAAAAACCAATAGTTCGTTAAAAAATTGAAT
>DKYZ01000126.1:0-13932 GCA_002493515.1 Porphyromonadaceae bacterium UBA7087
AGCCATGCGCCGTAATTGTCGATGACGGTGCTGTCGATCGTGTCAAGCATGATGTCTGTCCCCTTGCGGAAACTGCGGAAGCTGACAAGGGTGGAGGCATAGGTCTCCGCCGTGCGGTTGCGTCCCTCTCCTCCTTGCGCTCCTTTATCTGGCTCTTTATGAATCCTCAGGATATATGTGCCAGCCGCTTCTGACCGTCCTTGTGATCCTGTCGTGAATCACCTGATAGATGAGGTGGCCCTCTCTGCCTTTTACGGTGGAAGGCCTGAACTTTAGTCTTACGGAAGTCATTCTGAAAGGAAATTATGGTTGATTTATATGTCGGGATGCTGAATATGGCGTCCCGACATATAGATTAACCACGATTCCCTTTCAGTTCCTCCTCGAAGAGGCCGTCGATGATGCCGTCGGCCACGCCGATTACCGGCACCATGATGCGCCGCGCCCCAACTACCGAGGCGACGTTCAGGAATATCTCGGCGGCGGGTATGATCACGTCGGCACGGTCGGGCTTAAGGTCGAAACGCGCCATGCGCTCGCGGACATCCATCGGTTTCAGCAGATGATAGAGCCGCGCAAGCTCCGCCACGGGGAAGGATTTGTCTGTATCGTCCTTGTCTGTGGCGAGGCGGTAGAGCTTGTTGATGTTGCCGCCGGAGCCGATGATGGTGATGTCTTCGTGTCCCGAGGCTATATCTGTCAGCCCCTCGTTCATGCGTGCCCACTCCTGTTCCTTCACCTTGCCCGAAAGCAGACGCACGGTGCCTATGTTGAAGCTCATCGATCTCCTGAGCTCGCCGTCATGCAGGAAATTTATCTCCGTGCTGCCGCCGCCCACGTCCACATAAAGGTAGTCGCCACGACTCTCGCCCTGGCATTCCACGTGGTTGTTGTAGACGATTCTGGCCTCCTCCTCGCCGGCGATGATCTCTATCTTTATGTCGGTCTCCTTCTCGATCTCCTTTATGAGGTCACGTCCGTTCTCGGCGTCGCGCATGGCGGATGTGGCGCATGCGCGCAGACGGTCGACGGAATATATCTTCATCAACTGCCTGTAGGCCTTCATCAGGCGCACGAGATTCTCTGCCTTCTTCTCGGAGACACGCCCTTTCTGGAAGACGTCGAAGCCGAGGCGCAGGGGGACACGCAGAAGCATGAGCTTCTTCAGTGGACGTCCCGGAGGCGTATCCTCCGGCTCGTATCTTTTAATGAGCAGCCTGACCGCATTTGAGCCGATGTCGATGGCTGCGAAAGTGTCATTTTTCATAACGTTCATCACTTATCGTTCATCACTTATAACTGTCATGAAGTTTCTGTTGCGAGCGGAACGGCTCGGGGTTGCCGGTCTCCACAAGCCGGTTGGACCCCGTGCCGTCGGCCACGTGGGAGTGGGTGTTGTCGGCAAGCCCGTAGTCGATGGTGCGGATCATGTCGGCCTTGATGTCGGAATCGAAGACCGGCGCTATCACCTCCACACGGGTGTCGAGATTTCGAGGCATCCAGTCGGCCGAGCCCATGAAGACCTTGTCGCGGCCGTTGGCGCAGAAATGGAATATGCGTGAGTGCTCGAGATAGACGTCGATGATTCCGGCGGCGTGGATGTTGTCGCTCAGTCCGTCAACGCCCGTCACCATAGAGTCGTTGCCTCGGATGAGCATGTCGATCTTCACTCCCGCACGCGACGCCTCGTAGAGCTTGTTGATAAGCTCCTCGTCGGTGACGTGATTGATCTTGATGCGTATGAAGGCCTCGCGCCCGTTGCGCGCGTTGTCTATCTCGTCGTCGATGAGCCGCATGAAGACGTCGCGCATATGGTTGGGGGAGACGAGCAGATGCCTGAACTTGGCGGGCTTGTAGGGCTTGCGGATGAAATCGAACACGGCCTGCACATCTTTTGTGATCTTCGGGTTGGCCGTCATCATGAAATAATCCGTATAGACCTTGGCGTTCCCTTCGTGGAAGTTGCCGCTTCCCACCACAGCTATGTCGTGGCCGCGCGTCATGTCGATGTGGATTATCTTCGAGTGGACCTTCAGACCTTCGAGGCCAAAGACCACGTTCACGCCGGCGTCCTGCATTTTCCTGGCCCATTTGATATTGCTCGACTCGTCGAAGCGGGCAAGCAGCTCCACTACGGCTGTCACCTTCTTTCCGTTGCGGGCGGCGCAGACAAGCGCCTCGACAATCCTGGAGTCGCGTGCCAGACGGTAGAGGGTTATCTTTATCGCCTTGACGTCGGGGGAGACCGCCGCCTCCTGGAGCAGTCGCACCACATAATCGAATGTATGGTAGGGCACGTGGACGAAACGGTCTTTCTCCTGCACAAGTTTAAGCAGGCTGTCCGTGCCCTTGAGCTCGGGCTTGACCACGGGACGCCACACGGGATATTTCAGGTCGTCGCGCCCCAGGGAGGGGAAGCTCATGAAGTCCTTGTGGTTGTGGTAGCGGCCCGAGGGCTTCACCGTGTCGAGCTTGTCGAGCTTGAGCTTGGAGATGAGGGCATTCAGAAGCGGCTCGGGCATCTCCTGGTCGTAGATTACGCGTAAGGCGGCGCCCTTCTTGCGACTGCTGACAGCCTTTGCCACCTTCTCCACCGGCCCGACATGGAGGTCGTTGTCGATTTCCATCTCGGCGTCTTTGGTAAACTTGAAGGAGTAGGCCTTGAAATCCACGAATCCCATGCCTGCGAAAATCAACGGCAGGGCCAGGCGGATCACGTCGTCGAGATACATCACGCATTTCTGGCCGTCGGCGTCGGGCAGCACAATGAATCGGCCGCAGCTGCGGGCCGGAAGTTCAATCACCGCAAATTCGGATGAGCCGTCAATCCGCTCGAGGGCCACTGCAAGATATATCTGGTCGTCGCTCTCGCGGGAGAACTCGTGGAGCGCCTTTAGCCAGACAGGGGATGTGAAGCCGGATATCTTCTCGCGGAAACAGCATTTCACGAAGTGCAGCTGCTCCTCGTTGAGCGACTTCTCGTCGACAATCCGTATGCCGCATCTGGCCAACTCGGCCGTGACGTCGGCTATGGCCTGCTCGTATTCCCTGGAATAAGAGGAGTCCATGTCGGAGATGCGCGTGAAGAGCTCGCGGGCGTGCTCGCGCTGCCGGCGCATGTTCTTGCCCGGAAGAAGGGCTACGCGTGAGATCGTAGCCATGCGTACCCGGAAGAACTCGTCGAGATTGTTGGAATATATGCCCAGGAATGACAGGCGCGAGAGCGGTGGTATCTCCGGACGCTGCGCCTCCTGGAGGATCCTGTGGTTGAAAAACATCCAGCTGACGTCTCTGTTGACGTATGGAAGTGAGTTGGAAGACGCGTCAGACATAATCTATTATATATTATATAAGGTGTTGTTGACAGATATGATATGCGGAGGGCCGCACAGGGCAGGGGAACGTATCCCCGCGCATGTGCGGCCCTCCGTATATATAACGGCTGAGCGTCTTCCGGGTTCAGCCCTGAAGGTTTCGGGCGAGCGCCTCCGCGGCGTAGGCTGTGAGCTTCCGCGGGTCGGCCGCCATCTCCTCGGCGAGCCGTGCGGCATAGGGCAGACGCCGCAGCAGGCGGAAAGCGAGTATGTCGGCCTCCTCGCGTGTCTGCACATCCTCCATCAGGGAGCGCGCGCGGAGCTCGGGCATCGGAGCCGGGTCGAAGAGCCAGCAGGCGAGCAGGCGCGACTCGCGCACGTCGCGGTCGCCCCAGAGCTGCTCGGCAAGCACCTCGCGGTCTACGGTGACCCCCCGGGCTATCTCGGCAAGCTGAGGGACGTTGAGCCCGAAGATCACCTTATACGGCATCCCAGCCTTGCGCAGCGTGTCGGCTATGACGCCGTTGCGCAGGGCGAGGAATTTCTGTTTTATGGCTTGTGTGGTCATGCGCAATCAGTAGCCCAGGGTTGTGAAGTCGCGGGCCAGACGCAGCATCTGGTCGGTATAGTTCTCCGTATACCCTATCTTGACGTCGATGATGTTGCCCTTGTCGTCGTATACGGGGGTATACTCGGGGTTGATGAAGCCGCGGTAGGGCGGTATGTCGAGCTTCGAGAAGCGTTCGAGCACCTCCTTGTGGAGCTTGGGATCAACCTTGACGGCATACTTGCGGATGAGCTCGTTGCCGGCGGCATAGTCGCCCTCGCTCTTGATTCGCTGTATCTCGCCGAGCAGCTGTCCGATGAGGTCGCGCATCTTCTTATAGTCGTTGATCTTGACGTAGGTCTTGCCGTTTTTCTTTACAAGCTGCACCACCTTGTCTTTCTTTCCTTTCTCCAGAATCCAGGCCGCGATGAGCTGACGGTTGCGCATGTGCGCCTCCTCCACGTCCTTGCCGGGTTCGATGCGGTTGAGCTGGGTCATGAGGCCGTTGAGCATATATTTGTAATACTCGGCCTGGTATGCCGTGGGGTCGTCGAGGATGCCGAGTTCCTGGAGCTTCGGGTCGGCAAGATAATAGAGGGCGAAAAGGTCGGCACGCGCCTCCTCGAGAGCGGAGCCATGCTCCTTGAGGGCGTCCTGGTCAACTCCGGGCAGCAGGCGCCCTGAGGCGTGTCCGAGACACTCGTGCAGGTCGGTATGGAGCATATCCGTGATATAAAGATACTTGTCCATGTGGTCGCTCGTGGCCTTGTCGATCACGAACTCCTCGTTGAAGCCGTTGCCGTGCGAGGCCATGTCGTATGCCTCGGTGATGTTCTCGAGAGTCACCGATTTCGAGCCGTGCTCGGCGCGTATCCAGGTGGAGTTGGGGAGGTTGATGCCGATGGCAGTCGAGGGGAACGCGTCGCCGGCGAGCATGGCTGCGGTGATGACCTTGGCCGAGACGCCCTTCACTTCCGGCTTGCGGAAACGGGGATCGACGGGGGAGTGGTCTTCAAACCACTGGGCGTTGCTCGAGATCGTCTCGGTACGGTCAGACGACTTTGTGTTCTTGAAATTGACGTACGACTCGTAGCTTCCGGTCATTCCCAGCGGGTCGCCGTAGCTCTCGATGAACCCGTTGACGAAATCCACGTCCGACTTCGTGTCCTCGGCCCATAGGATTGAATATTCGTCGAAGAGGCGCAGGTCGCCGGTGATGTAGTAGTCGATGAGCTTGGTGATATACTGACGCTGCGCGTCGTTCTCGGCCACGCCTTTGGCCATGTCGAGCCAGTAGATTATCTTTGCTATCGCAGGGCCATAGAGTCCGTTGAGATGGTAGTGCTCCTCCTTGAGTTTGCCGTTCTCCTTCACCATCTTCGAGTTCAGGCCGAATGAGATGGGAGTGGCGTCGTCAGGATTCTTGAGGCCGGCGTAATATGCCTCCACCTCGGCCTGGGTGACACCCTCGCCGTAAAGGTTCGAGGCGGATGTGGCCACTACGTCCACTGTGCCGTCCTGGTTTACGCGCTTGGCCATGACAGAGGGGTCGAAAATCACCGGCGTGAGCGTGGCCATCATCGCCTCGCGGGTCTCGCCGGGGTTGAGGGGAAGAAGGGAGTCGGGCAGAGCCGCCACCTGCTCCTCGAAGAAGGCCTGTGAGAAGCCGGGGATGAACTTGTCGGTGGAGTAATGATGGTGGATTCCGTTGCCAAACCACACCTGCTTCAGATATTTCTCGAAGGCCTTGAAGTCCGCAGAATTGCGGTCCCCCTTGTAGTTGGTGAGGATATTCTCCAGAAGTTTGCGGATCTGAAGGTTGTATCGGCCGTTCTGGTCCCAGATGATGTCGCGTCCGGCCTGGGCGGCCTGCGACAGGTAGTAGACCATTTTTTTCTGGTCGAGCGAGAGACGGTCGAACTCGGGCACTTCGTAGCGGAGCACCTCGATGTCGGCAAACCGGTCGACATGGTAGTCGAAATTCTTGTCAACGACGGCATGGGCCTGTATAGCCACCATGGAGCCGACGATAAGGGATGGAATAATCTTGTTCATGGTTTGTTTATGGTTGGTGTTTTAGTATTATTCTACGTATAGCACGAGCCCCTTCAGGTACTCCCCCTCGGGATGCGAGATGTCGATGGGATGGTCTGCGGGCTGAGTGAGCTGATGGAGGATACGCACTTTTCTGCCCGAGCGCGCCGCTGCCGTGAAGACGGCCAGGCGGAACATCTCGCGTGTCACCACCTGCGAGCATGAGAATGTGAAGAGGATTCCGCCGCTCTTGATCTTCTCGAATGCCTTGGCGTTGAGCTTGCGGTAGCCTATGAGTCCGTTCTTGAGCGCGGAGCGGTGTTTGGCGAAGGCGGGGGGGTCGAGGATTATGAGGTCATAGTGGTCGGCCTCCATGTCTGCCAGGAAGCGGAAGGCGTCTTCGGCATGGGTCCTGTGGCGGTCGTCGTCCGGAAAATTGAGGGCGATGTTGGCATCGGTAAGGGCCGCGGCCTTGGCCGAGGAGTCGACGGAATCCACACGGACCGCGCCCCCGCGCATGGCGTAGACAGAGAAGCCGCCGGTGTAGCAGAACATATTGAGCACGTTTCGTCCGCGGGCATATTTCTCAAGGAGAGCCCGGTTCTCGCGCTGGTCGAGGAAAAAGCCGGTCTTCTGCCCCTTCATCCAGTCGATGTTGAACTTCAGTCCGTTCTCTATTGCGATGTTGCCGTCGAAGCTGCCTATGAGGTATTCGTTCTCCGGGTCGAGATGTGCCTTGTAGGGGAGGGTGGTCTCGCTCTTGTAATAAACGTTGCGTATCCGGGCGTCGGGAAGGAGCGTGAGCGTCTGGGCAATCTCGTTGCGGCAGAAGTGCATGCCCGGGGAATGGGCCTGCATCACGGCCGTATCTCCGTAGGTGTCCACCACTAATCCGGGAAGGAAGTCCCCCTCGCCGTGTACGAGCCTGTAGCAGTCGTTGTCCGGCCGGATGAGGCCGAGAGCGCGGCGCAGGGAGAACGCGTTGTCGAGGCGGCGCAGGAAGAAGTCGGCGGGAAGGGATGAGGCGCCGAACTCGAGGATGCGCACCGCGATGCTGCCTATCTGGTAATGGCCGCAGCCGAGAAGGGTGCCGTCGGATGCGGTTACGTTCACCAGGTCGCCCTCCTCTATGCCGTCGGGCAGCGAGGCGATCGCACCGGAGAACACCCAGGGATGGCGGCGCAGCAGCGACTCCTCCTTCCCTTTCTTAAGTCTTATGGTTGATGTCATGTGTGTCTTATTTGAAGAATCTTACAATGTCCATGCCGTTGGCGTAGAGGAGAAGCAGGATGAGAAGCCCCATGCCGATCATCTGTGCCCATTCCATGAATTTCTGGGAAGGCTTGCGTACGGTGACTACCTCGTAGATGAGGAACATCACATGGCCTCCGTCAAGGGCAGGAATGGGGAGGATATTCATGAAGGCGAGCGCTACGGAGAGGAAAGCGGCGATATTCCAGAATGCTATCCAGTCCCAGCTTTCGGGGAAAATGGATCCGATCGAGCCGAATCCTCCTATGCTCTTGGCGCCCTCCTTGGTGAAGACCATCTTCATCGACTTGGCGTATGTCACGAGCTTGTCGGTGCCCATCTTTATTCCTCGCGGCACAGAGGCGAACAGGGAATATCGTTTCTCCTCGGCCTTGAAGAATGCCGAGGGGTCGAGCTCAAGACCGACGCCCATCTTCGATGACGCGGAGAGCGGCACTGCCAGTGTGAGGGTGTCGGCAGACGCTCCTTGCCGGCGCAAAACCGTGAAATCCACGGTCTGGTTCTCGTGGCCTTTGAGCGCCTGGTGGAAGATGTCGAGCGACGGGGTTGGGACACTGTCAATCGCGATAATCTCGTCGCCCGGCTCTATGCCGGCCTTTGAGGCCCCTTCGCCCGGCACCACCTGGATGACGCGTGTGGGTATGCGGTATGTCATGAAGTTGACAGCCGCAGTGTCGCTCTTGGCCTCCTCCTCAAGACGGAAGATGAATTTGTCGGGGATGCGGATATCGACCGTGTCGTTGCCACGCAGCACACTGACTGTCTTAGCCTGAATCATCTTCATGCGGGCATCTTCCGCGACATTGAGTGTCTCGCCGTCGGCCATGAGGGGTATGTCGCCGTTATGGAATCCGGCTTTGCGCGCTTCGCCCGAATACAGCATTCCGAGTTTCGCTTCCTGGAAAGGTACGTATTTCTCGCCGGTGGCGTATACTATGCCGGCATATATGATGATTGCCAGAAGGAAATTGAACAGCACTCCGGCTATCATGATGAGAAGGCGCTGCCAGGCCGGCTTGGAGCGGAACTCCCAGGACTGGACGGGCTTCTTCATCTGCTCCGTGTCCATCGACTCGTCGATCATGCCGGAAATCTTGCAGTAGCCGCCTAGAGGGAGCCAGCCGAGGCCGTATTCGGTGTCGCCCCAGAAGCTGCTTTTCTTTTTGGAGGAGGGGATACTGGAGTTATCGGAATTATCGGAATTATCGGAGGAATCGGGGGGACAGCTTTTGAGCTTTTTTGTCTTGCCCAGTCCGCCGACGTATCTTTTGGGCTTCCATTTGAAGAGCTCCAGCCAGGGATCGAAGAATATATAGAATTTCTCTACGCGGACGCCGAAAATCCTTGCGAAAAGGAAATGGCCGAACTCATGGATTATCACAAGCATTGCCAGGGCGAGGATGAGCTGGAGGGCTTTTATAAGAAATGTGTCCATCAGGAAAGTGGAGGGAGAATGGGTGAAATGAATTTACGGGTGAATAATAAGGTATATGGTCTCATTGTCATGCCTGCATGCGGGTAAGGATGTCGTCGGCAATCCTCGACGCCTCTTCATGGGTGGCCACGAGCTGCGGCAGGTCGGGATCCGCGATGAAGGGGGTGCGAAGCATAGTTTCCTGGGCTATGACCGGCATCTCCACGAAGCGGATGCGCCCCTTGAGGAAAGCGGCGACTGCCTTTTCATTGGCCGCATTGAGGATGCAGGGCATATTGCCTCCTTTGGCGATGGCGTCGAAGGCGTAGCCGAGCAACGGGAATTTCGCGTAGTCGGGGGCCTCGAACGTCAGTGTGCTGTATTGGGAGAGCTGCAGCGGGGCCTGTGAGGCAGGAAGGCGCTGTGGAAACCCGAGGGCATAGCGGATCGGAAGATGCATGTCGGGAACGCCGAGCTGGGCCTTTATTGAGCCGTCGACAAACTCCACCATGGAATGGACTATCGACTGGGGATGGACCACAATCTCTATATTCTCCGGCTGACATCCGAAGAGCCATTTGGCCTCGATCATCTCGAAGCCCTTGTTCATCATGGAGGCGGAGTCGATGGTGACTTTTGCTCCCATGCTCCAGTTGGGATGACGGAGGGCATCGGCCACAGTGACCTTTTCGAGCTGTTCTGCCGAGAGGGTGCGGAAGGGGCCGCCGCTTGCCGTGAGGAGAATCTTGCTGGCCTCAGATCTTTTCTCTCCGCGCAGACACTGGAATATAGCCGAGTGTTCGCTGTCGACCGGCACAATCTCGGAAGCGGACGAGGCGAGCATTCCTGTGATGAGCTGGCCCGCCACCACGAGAGTCTCCTTGTTGGCGAGCGCAATCGTCTTTCCCGCTTCTATGGCACGTATTGTGGGGAGCAGACCGCTGTATCCCACCATCGCTGTCACCACGATATCATAGTCGGCTTCCCCGGCGGCATCGGCTATGGCCCGGTCGCCGGCCGCCACCTTTACCGGAGTGTCGGCAAGGGCCTCCTTCAACGGTGTGTAGAAAGCCTCGTCGGCAATCACCACGAGGTCGGGGAGGAATTTGCGCGCCTGCTCTGCCAGGAGCTGCCATTTGGAGCGAGCTGTCAGTACGGAGGCCTTGAACATTGAGGGATACTCGGCTATTATGTCGAGGGTCTGGGTCCCGATGCTGCCTGTGCTTCCGAGCACGGCTATTCTCTTGAGTTCTGAATCTTTCACTTTTATCGATCGTTAGAGGATGTTTCTTCGCGGCGGCTGGATAAATTGCGCCGCGAAGGTTTATGATGATTGTCGGAGGAGAGGGGGTCGAGGAAATCAGCTGCGGGAAGAGGCACACCATTCTGCCACAGGTCTACCGTGATGTAGCCGTTGGAGATCCCGTCGTGGGCGAGTCCTATCACCTGCCCGCCGGGCAGACGGTCGCCGGCGCCTGCGAGAGGAGCGGCAAGACGCGAATACCGGCTCATGAATCCCCGGGCATGCTGCACGATTACTGTGTAGCCCTTCTCATGAGGCGAATAGTACACGTCGACCACGGTGCCGTCGGCTACGGTAGCCACCGGAGAGCCGGGAGACACTATCACTGTGGCGGCAGACGCGCCGTCGTGCCCAGGCCTGACCACACACTCCTCGCTCACGGGAAAGAACATCATGTCTTCAGCCGAGAGGGGCGCTATGACGGAAAGCGCGTATTTCTCACTGTCGCGCAGGCGTGCCACAAATCCTTCCTCCTCATGGCCACGCCGCACGCTGATTCCGGCATAGGCCGCGGCCGGAGTCACGGAGTCCGTCCATTGCTCGGCCACACGCCCTGTGTCGGCGATGGCGATGATGTTGGCGAGATACTCCGAATTGCGGTCGAAGGCAAGGCGCAGGGAGTCGAGGCGCATTGTGGCAGCTTCCGTAGCGTCGCGTTCCGACTCCTTTAGATAGCCTGGAAGACGGTTCTTGAGCGGGGAGGCCACAATCGCCAGCGCGGCCAGCCCCACCGCCGCGATGACGGCAGTCAGCGCGAGAGCCAGCAGCAGGGGGACGGAAGCCCGGAAATCCGCCACGTTTGTCAGGCGGGACTCATTCTCGACGGTGATGCGGTATTTTGTGAATTTTTTTCTCACTTCTTTATATAAGGAGTAAAATCATGCGAAATTAGTGAAAAAAGCTCAAACGGCCAAATGCGCGGGCCATGCGCAAATTTAATTTGAACAAAAAAAATGTATAAACGTTAATTATTTAAAAATCGGAAATATTCAAAACTTAAAACGAATAATTATGAAAGCTAAGAATCTTTACTGTTTGATGGCGCTTTGCGCCGGCGGCATGGCCCTGCCAAGCGCGGCCAACGCCCAGGAAACCGTCTATAGCGATGAAGCCGTCTCAGTGACGGAGTTCTCCTGTGACAACACCAACCGCTATTTTTCCAACTGGAGAAACAACTGGTTTATACAGATAGGCGCAGGAATCAACCAGCCTTTCGTGGAGAGGGGTGTGGGCAATGTCCAGTCGCCCGGCAACAATGTTGACCGCAAAAACATGACTCTCGCGATGAACTTCGGCTTCGGCCATTGGTTCTCTCCATATCTGGCGGTCAGAATCAACGCATTGGGTGGAGGCCTCCACTGGAGCGCCCCGACTCCTGAGCATCCCGACCTCGGATGGTCGCGTGCGAAACACGCCAACCTCAACCTGGAGCTTATGTGGGATATGTGTAACTCCATCGCCGGAGTGAATCCCAACCGTGTGTTCAGCGTAGTGCCTTATGTAGGTATAGGAGGTGACTATACATGGGACATGAGCAATTCCAAAGGCGGTGTGCCGGTTGCCACCAACGTCTATCGCGCCAACGGAAAAGCCAAGACATCAAGCTGGACCCTTCCGGTCAGCGCCGGAATCCAGTTCCGTCTGAGACTTTGCAAATATGTCGATTTCTTCGCCGAGGCTCGCGCTTCCTTCTATGGCGACAACTGGAACAACTGTGCCTACGGACGCCCCATCGAGGCTAACGTGGCTGCTCTCGGCGGCTTCAACTTCAACATCGGCGGCCGCCAGTGGGAGACGTACAACGAGTGTGACTACATGACTCAGCTCGCCAACCTCAACAATCAGGTCAACAACCTACGCAGCGAGCTCCTCAACAGCGCGCAGACCATCGCAGCCCTCGAGGCGCAGCTTCCGTGTCCGGAGCCCGTGGTTCAGAAAGATTGTGTGAACGCTCCGCTGATGACGACCGTACGCTTCAAGATCAACTCCGATGTGATCACTCCCGAGGAGGAGGTAAACGTCTACAACATGGCCCAGTGGCTCAAGTCGAACCCCGATGAGAAGGTGATGGTAGTGGGCTACGCCGACCGCGATACCGGCACGAGCGAGTACAACATGGCCCTGTCGAAGAGAAGGGCAGACGCCGTGGCAAAGGCCCTTACCGACAGATACGGCATCAACCCCTCGAGACTGGTTGTGAAATACGACGGCTCAGACGTGCAGCCCTACACCACCAACGACTGGAACCGAATCGTGATCTTTACGCAAAAGTAAATTATTAGCTTCATATTCAGATGATAAGGCGCCTTCTTTGGGAGGCGCCTTTTCATTGTTTGAAAAAAATATCAAAAATATTTCGCGTAAACCTTTGCGGATTGAAATAAAGGTTGTATTTTTGCAACCAAATAAGAGGGCGGCGCAGCCCGGAAGAGCCTCGGCGCCCGCAGTAAGACAGAAAAAAACAAGTTTAACCATAAATCTAAACTGACAAAACATGAACATTAATGAAATTCTCGCCAATCTTGAGGCGAAACACCCCGGGGAGAAGGAATATCTCCAGGCAGTGAAGGAAGTTCTCCTCTCCGTTGAGGAGGTTTACAACCAGCATCCTGAGTTTGAGAAGGCCCGCATCATCGAGCGTATGGTAGAGCCCGACCGCATCTTCACCTTCCGTGTCACCTGGGTAGACGACAAGGGCGAGGTTCAGAACAATATCGGCTACCGCGTTCAGTTCAACAACGCCATCGGCCCCTACAAGGGCGGTATCCGTTTCCATGCATCAGTCAATCTTTCGATCCTCAAATTCCTCGGCTTCGAGCAGACATTCAAAAACGCTCTGACAACGCTTCCCATGGGTGGCGGCAAGGGCGGTTCCGACTTCAGCCCCCGCGGCAAGAGCGACGCTGAGATCATGCGTTTCTGTCAGGCCTTCATCCTTGAGCTCTGGCGCAACCTCGGTCCGGACCGCGACGTTCCGGCAGGCGACATAGGCGTAGGTGGCCGTGAGGTAGGTTACATGTACGGTATGTACAAGAAGCTCGCTCGCGAGAACACAGGTACATTCACTGGCAAGGGCCTCTCTTTCGGTGGTTCCAAGATTCGTCCCGAGGCAACAGGTTTCGGCGCTCTCTACTATGTTCAGAACCTTCTCACAAAGGATATGAACACAGACCTCAAGGGCAAGACAGTGGCTATCTCCGGCTTCGGTAACGTGGCTTGGGGTGCAGCTACAAAGGCTACTGAGCTCGGTGCCAAGGTTGTGACCATCTCCGGTCCTGACGGCTACATCTACGATCCCGCCGGCCTCGACGCTGAGAAGATCGCCTACATGCTTGAGCTCCGTGCATCCGGCAACGACATCGTCGCTCCCTATGCCGACAAGTTCCCCGGCTCCACATTCTTCGCAGGCAAGAAGCCTTGGGAGCAGAAGGTAGACATCGCTCTCCCCTGCGCTACCCAGAACGAGCTCGGCGGCGCTGACGCCAAGCAGCTCATCGACAACGGTGTTATGCTCTGCGCTGAGGTTTCCAACATGGGTTGCACACCCGAGGCTATCGACGCATTCATTGCAGCCAAGGTTCCCTATGCTCCCGGCAAGGCTGTAAACGCCGGTGGTGTGGCTGTTTCCGGTCTTGAGATGACACAGGATGCCGAGCACCTCATGTGGACTGCCGACGAGGTAGACGCTAAGCTCCACCAGATCATGGAGTCGATCCACCACGAGTGCGTTAAGTATGGCAAGCAGGCTGACGGCTACATCAACTACATGAAGGGCGCCAACATCGCCGGCTTCATGAAGGTTGCCGACGCCATGATGGGCCAGGGCATCATCTGATGATTCAGAATCATCCGACATTCACATTAATATAGGAGGATCCGCGCCGCGAATGGCGCGGGTTCTCTTTTTTTTCAAAAAAATGGCTTAGGATGCTTGATGATTCAAAAAAAATCACTAACTTTGCAACCGAAATGGAGAGGGAGACCCTCCTCCGGCCATATAAGCCGCAATAGCTCAGTTGGTAGAGCATTTCATTCGTAACGAAAAGGT
>DKYZ01000126.1:14178-17998 GCA_002493515.1 Porphyromonadaceae bacterium UBA7087
GGTAGAGCATTTCATTCGTAACGAAAAGGTCGTGGGTTCGAGTCCCACTCGCGGCTCAGGAAAGGAAGACCCAAAGGTCTTCCTTTTTTTGCTGATATACATGCGTTTGCGTTGTGTATCAGCGAGTTGGGAAGTCTTTGCGGGGGTCTGGAGCCCTTGGGCGTTTTCCGGTTTTTTTCCGCTGACAGCCGTTCTGTAGGCCGTTTTTGATACGGTTTGATACAATTTGATACAGTTTTCACAGGGTCAAAAACGGATTTTGTATCAACACAGGAGAATGCCGTGGAAATTCCATCCTTATTGCGTCGAGATGGCAAGGCGGAGCGTGTATGCATCTCCGATTTTTATATCGGTGAGGTCGATACCTGACAGGGAAGTCGTTTTGAGTGGTTTTGTTTCCATATTTTTGGTGCTTTGATTACTTTTTAGTAATTTTATACCGAAAAATTAGGGTAAAGACTGCAATTGAAGCCTTTACAATGTATTATTAATCTTAAAATACTACAACGCTTTAGATACTATGCTGAATATCAGAAAGATAGAGGATGTCATGCTAAATGACGGATTGAGGAAGTCAATGCTATGTTCGGCTACCGGCATTTTTTGTAGACAATGTAACCGGTCACAAGGAACTGTAGGATCATAAATAGGATAGACTTGACTGATGGATAAGCGGATTGTATTCAGCTCTGAGGAGCGTGGTGTTTGGATAAGAGAAATCTGTAGGGTACGTGAGTGTGTTGAGGCAAATGCGTATTCGGGTTGCTGTGTCGAGATTGTGCTTCCAGAGGGAATGGCTCCTGATACCATACAGCCGGTACATCTTGTCACTCTTGCATGTCTTGTCCAGTCTATCAAGAAACAGGGCATACTCCAGGGAAGCATAACCGGGAATGAGGTGCTGATCAAATATATGAGGGAGATGCTTCACCTGGATGTCTATTTCAGCATGAATACGCCGCATATACAGAGTGAGAGCTCGCTTGATCTCAACTTATGGAAGGTCTCGTCGCAAAATTATCTGTTATATAGCGCGCATGTCGTTGACTATTTGAAGCGTAATTATTTTACCAACAAGGATTTGTCAGCTCTAAAAGTTGTCTTGGACGAGCTTTATGCAAACATAGCTGACCATGCAGATGCAGACGGGATAGCGTACTCATTTATAAAATACGACATCGTCGCTGAAACCATAAGGGTAGCTTTCTGTGATTTTGGAATCGGCATAAGACAGTCGTTGGTTCGTGCGGGACATGACGTGGATATTGAGTTCATAAGATATGCTGTGAAAAAGGGCGTTACATCAGGAAGCAGCACGCATAACCGTGGATTCGGTCTTGACACAGTGGTGAGCTATGCCGACAAAATCCGTATAATGAGTGGAAGGGAATTTTTCTACTCTGACTTTGCCTCCGACTACGAAAGGACATGGAATCTGGATTTTGAATTCTCAGGGACATTGATTTACTTTGACCTGCCGGTATCGGGATTCGATGAAGCGGACTATCTGGATGAGATGGAACTATAACTAATAATTTGATTATGAATATGCAGAATTTAGGAATAAAGGGGTATGTCGATAGATACAACGACTATGCGAAAGCTGGCAATGCTGCTTTCGAGGACGTGTGTGATTCTATTGAGTCTAATCATAAGATTGTTTTCGACATGAAGGGAATAGATGCTGTTTCTACAGTATTCCTGAACGCTTTTTTCGGGCAGTTGATTGATAAGTACGGAATAGATAGGATAAAGTCGTCGTTCAAGTTTTCCGGGCTATTGAAGAGCCAGTTCGATAGAATCAGGAAATACTTTGTCGATTATGCTGCTCTCTTAGAGGAGAAATGTGTCAAATGACAGAAGAGATATGAAAGTCATTTCGCCCTCATTTCATTCTAGTATCGGAGTGATGATTTTGCCGGTGCTAAAATATATCAGGTTGAAATACACTTATCTAGGGCTAAAACAGGGGAAGGCTTATAGCCTTCTGTGTTTTGTTAATTATAGATAATATAAGTTTTTTAAAATCAGATTCTTAAATCAGTAAGCATCATGAAAAAAGAGATCGTGAGTGCGAAAGCACCCGGGGCTATCGGCCCCTACAGCCAGGCAGTGCAGGCCGGCAACCTTATTTTTGTTTCGGGACAGCTTCCCATCGACGCTGCCACAGGCAATATGCCTGAGGACATCAAGGGACAGACCCGTCAGAGCATCGCCAACATCAAGGCTATCCTCGAGGAGGCCGGAGCAACGCTCGACAATGTGGTGAAGACAACAGTGTTCCTCGCCGACATGTCGCTTTTCGGCCCCATGAACGAGGTGTATGCCGAGGAGTTCAAGAAGACATATCCCGCACGCTGCGCCTTCGCGGTGAAGGAGCTTCCCAAGCAGGCTCTTGTGGAGATAGAGGTAATAGCTGCGCTTTAAGATTATGATAAGCTGTCTGCAGATAGAGGGGCTCACCAAGTCTTATGGTGACCGTATGCTTTTCGCCGATGTCACATTCGGGATATACGAGGGTGACAAAATAGGTTTCATTGCCCGCAACGGCGCCGGCAAATCGACGTTTCTCGACATCATATGCGGTGTGGAGGACTATGACAGCGGGAATATTGTTTTCCGCAATGGGCTTAAGGTGGGCTATCTGCGGCAGAACCCCGTCTGGAAGGAAGGGGAGACCATAATCGAATATGCCACACCCGCGCCGTCAGGTCAGGATGACTTTGACGCTCCCGACAGGGCGGCGCGGATGCTCCATCAATTCAAGATAACCGACCTGAGACAGCCTATGGCCACACTCTCCGGAGGCCAGCTGAAAAGGGTCGCTCTCGCCAAGGTGCTGCTCGAGGAGCCCCAGATGCTTATACTTGATGAGCCGACCAACCATCTCGACATAGAGATGATAGAATGGCTCGAGCAGTATCTGTCTCGTCAGAGGGTAACGCTCCTGATGGTGACCCACGACCGTTATTTCCTCGACAAGGTATGCAACAAGATTATTGAGATTGACCGCCAGCAGCTTTACGTCTACGAGGGCAACTACGACTATTATCTCCGCAAGCGCGACGAGAGGATGGAGAACCTGAGCGCGGAGCTTGCAAAAGTTAAGAACCTGCTTCGGACCGAGCTCGACTGGATGCGGCGCCAACCGCAGGCCAGGGGTTCAAAGGCGAAATACAGGATAGACAATTTCCTTCAGCTTGAGCAGAAGAGCCATATCGACCTTCGGGAACGGGACGTGAATCTGGCGGTGACGTCAAGTTATATAGGCTCCAAGATATTCGAGGCTCATAACGTGAGCAAGGCGTTTGGCGACATACGCATCCTCAATGACTGGAGCTATACATTCGCCCGTTATGAGAAAGTGGGAATCGTCGGCGACAACGGTGCTGGAAAGTCTACGTTCGTAAAGCTTCTCTTAGGCGAGCTGCAACCTGACTCCGGACGTTTCGATATCGGCCAGACCGTAAGGTGGGGTTATTACAGTCAGGAGGGAATGACTGGATTCGATGAGTCGAAGAAGGTGATTGACGCAGTCAGGGAGATTGCAGAGGAGGTGAGAATCGATGACAAGACACGGCTATCGGCGTCGCAGTTCCTGTCGCACTTCCTGTTTACTCCAGAGACTCAACAGAAATACATATTCAAGCTTAGCGGAGGGGAGAGGCGGCGGCTCTATCTGGCCACGGTGCTTATGCGCAATCCCAATTTCCTCATACTCGACGAGCCTACCAACGACCTCGATATAATGACGCTTGCCGTGCTCGAGGATTATCTCGTCAATTTCAAGGGCTGTGTGATTGTGGTGAGCCACGACCGT
>DKYZ01000126.1:18145-21603 GCA_002493515.1 Porphyromonadaceae bacterium UBA7087
ATACTCGACGAGCCTACCAACGACCTCGATATAATGACGCTTGCCGTGCTCGAGGATTATCTCGTCAATTTCAAGGGCTGTGTGATTGTGGTGAGCCACGACCGTTTTTTCCTTGACAGGATAGTGGATCATCTTTTTGTGTTCAAGGGTAATGGCGTGATAAAGGATTTTCCCGGTGATTACTCCACCTACCGCCATTGTGTGGCCGAAGAGGAGAAAGAACGCAAGGCCTTGGAAAACCGCGACAAGCCTGTTGCGGCTGAGAAACCGGCCGGAAAACCGCGCTCCGAGCAGAAACCGAAGCTGACGTTCAAGGAGAAAAGGGAGATGGAGTCTCTTGAGAAGGAACTTGAGGATCTGGGAAATGAAAGGGGCGAGCTTGAGGAGAGGATGAATTCCGGGACGATGGGTCATGAGGAACTTGCCGTGGCGGCTGCCAGGGTCAATGAGATAATCGAAAGGACCGACGAGGCGGAGATGCGTCTTCTGGAGCTTATGGAAAAGGAGGGGTGAAGATGGATATGATGAGAAAGACATTGGGTTTCCTGCGTTCGTTGCGTCGTCATAACGACAGGGAATGGTTTAATGCCCATAAGGAGGAGTATCTTCAGATAAAGGCGTATGTGGATGAGCTTGCGGCGCGGCTTATAGCGGAGGTGGCGAAGGTTGACAGCCGGGCCTCTGGTCTTACGCCGGTCGACTGCACGTACCGTATTTACCGCGACACTCGTTTTTCGCCAGACAAGACTCCCTATAAGACACATATAGGTATATTCATAAATCCTCCGGGTGGGAAGAAGTCTATGACGTGCGGATATTATCTCCATATCGAGCCGGACAACTGTATGTTTGCTGCGGGCACGATTTGTCTGCCGTCACCGTTGGTGAAGGCGATAAGAAAGTCGATCTATGATGAGATCGACGAGTTCCGCTCCATAGTTGAGGATGAGGACTTCCGCAAGCTGTTCACGAATCTGGGTGCCAATCCGGTTAAGACAGCTCCGCAGGGCATTCCACGCGACTGGGAATTTATAGAATATGTAAAGCCACGTGATTTTCTGGCTGATGCCCCGCTCACTGATGATTTTCTTCTCGGAGGAGATCTGGCGGAAAAGCTCGCTCCCTATATCGCGCAGGCTAAGCGTTTCAACGACTTTATCAACTATACCATCGAGGAATATATGGGGTTATGAGATACGGTAGACTGATAACTGGAATGATGCTTGCTTTTTCTGTGATGCCGGTCTCGGCGAGAGACAAGGACTTCAAGGTGAGCGAGGAGCAGCAGAGGGTCATGACGGCTGAGGCAGATGATTTCATCGATGCGATGCCGGAGGGCTTGCAGGATCGCCAGCGGATTGCGGTGGAGCATGCCATACGGGGAGACCTCTCTTCGCTGCGTGAGATAAGGCGCCAGCGTAATGTGGCTGCTGATCTTCCGGAGAATGTGGAGACAAAGGATATTGTGGCTGCATCGGGTGCTGCCTCTGGAATACCCATGCGTCTATACAGACCCGTTAGTCCGGCGCATGGAAAATTGCCGCTTCTCGTATATTATCATGGAGGAGGATGGACATTTGGCAGCATCAACAGTTGTTCCCGGTTCTGTGCGGAAGTTGCCGCCACGGGTGAGGCGTTGGTGCTTGCGGTGGATTATGCGCTTGCGCCTGAGAATTCTTTTCCGGCTGGCTTGCTTGATTGTGTCGCAGCTGCGGAGTATGCCTCGGAACACGCATCGGAATGGGGAAGCGACCCCTCGCTTGTCAGTCTCGGGGGCGACAGTTCCGGAGGAAATCTTGCCCTTGCGGCGGCAATGATGCTTGCCCACGACAGGGAAGAGGGTAAGGGGGCGGAGATAAGGTCGCTGGTCCTGTTTTATCCGGTTGTAAGCAACACGGTGTCCCGGGAAGGGAGCTCGCGTAAATATGGAAAGGGATACGGGCTTGATTCAAAACTGATGGAGTCTTTCATTGAGGCATATTCCGATGAGCCTGTGAAGACTCTTGACGGCGGGAAAGGATTTGACGGATTGATGGAGCCTCTTGAGGCGGATGAGGAGGTATGGCGTAAGCTGCCTCCGATGCTTGTGGTGCAGGCAGGCCGTGATATTCTGTTCGACCAGGGCAGGGAATATGTGGAGAGGAGCCGGAAGATGGGTCTTGACGTCGAGAGGGTGGAATTCAGCGGGGCAGTTCATCTTTTCATCACGGTGGAAGGGCAGCCCACGGCATTCAGAAAGGCCGTGGATATGACCGCGGCCTTTCTGAAATGATTATTACACCTCACTGCGTTCGGAGCACGATGCAGAGGGTGGGAAATCTGATTATTTTCTTACTATCACGCTTCCGCTCGCCTGATGGGTGGCGAGAATAAGCATCTCGGCAATCTGTACGTGGGCTGGAGCCTGAACGGCATAAAGGGCGGCGTCGGCGATGTCTTCGCCCGTGAGTGGCGTTATGCCCTTGTATACGTTCTCGGCACGTTCCGTGTCGCCATGGAAGCGGACTTCGCTGAAGCGCGTCTCCACGAGTCCGGGTTTGAGAAGCGTAACCCGTATGGGGGTGTTGGCCACGTCAATCCGCAGGCCGTCGGTGATGCTCTTCACGGCTGCCTTTGTAGCGCAATAGACGTTGCCGTTGGCATATGCTGCGTCACCGGCCACGGAGCCGATGTTTACCACGTGTCCTTTTCCCCTCTCCACCATCCCGGGCACTATGGCGCGGGTCATGTAGAGCAGTCCCTTGATATTGGTGTCGATCATCGTGTCCCAGTCGCGGTAATCGCCCTGATACTCGGGTTCAAGACCGAGGGCAAGTCCGGCGTTGTTGACGAGCACGTCGATATTTTTCCACTCTTCCGGAAGCGCGTTGACGCTCGCTTCCGCTATCTCGCGGTCGCGGACATCGAAAACGAGCGGGTAGCAGTCCGCTCCCAGCTCATCCTTCAGTTTGTTGAGACGCTCAACGTTGCGTCCTGTTATAATCACTCTGTATCCGGCGGCGTGCAGCTTGCGGGCGCAGGCCTCGCCGATGCCGCTTGTGGCTCCGGTCACCAATGCGATTTTTTTCATGTCTGTCATTGTGTTTTTATGGTTACTTCTGCAAAGTTAGTAAAAAATCATTTCACTGAGTGTTTCGAGATTGTGATTGATTCGTCTTCATGCAGCTCGGCCTTGATATAAATGCCGCATGATGGCTCCCGTGACAGGCTTTTGCCGTCGATGCCAGATACTGTTTCATTGAGTGTNNGGCGTTGTTGACGAGCACGTCGATGTGGCCGAAGTCTTCCTTAACCTTGGCTACAACTTCTTCGGTCTGGGCAAAGTCGGCAGCGTTGGATGCATATCCTTTGGCTTTCACTCCGAGGGCTTCGATTTCCTTGACAGTGGCGGCCATATTTTCGTCGTCAAACAGGTCGGTGAAAGCTATATCTGCGCCTTCAGAGGCGAATTTGAGGGC
>DKYZ01000003.1 GCA_002493515.1 Porphyromonadaceae bacterium UBA7087
TCGATGCGGAGAATCATGTCGCCGCCGTTCTGGCGCGCGAAGATATAGTTATAGAGCGCCGTGCGGACTCCTCCGATGTGGAGAGGCCCCGTGGGCGACGGCGCGAATCTTACCCTTACTTTTCTTTTCATGATGCGTATAGTTCGATTCTTAATTCTTTGTTATCTGATGATTTATTCGAATTTCCTGCCGTTCCATTCAAGCCTGATGTCGGGCTTGAGGAAAAGTTTCAGTATATTATAGTCGTCCTGGTTGATATATTCCCCCACAGTGAGGACTGCCTTCAGCGACGTCTCGCCGGGAAAGGCCGTGAACTCCACAGTCGGGAAAGGCACCATCGAGTCGATCTCCTTCTGTGTGGTCTCGCTTCCCTTGGGAATCGAGAAGAAATCCTTCAGACGGGGATATTTCAGGTGTCTGTCGCGCGGAAGTTCCGTCAGCGAGGCGTCGTAAAAGCGAATGTCGCTGTCAGCTGCCTGTCCCTCTCCTCCGGCCGTATATATTGCCATCACGATCTCACCCCCCTTTTTGAGCGGGAGCAGCTTCAGCTGCAGGGTGCTTGCGGGAGTGATGCGGAGCCGGAGGTAGTCTGTGGCCACGGTGTCGAGACTCGACAGTCCCTCCAGGGCATTCTTGACACGGTAGATGCTGTCGGCCTCGTAATAGTCGAGCATGTCGAGGCGCATCGACCTGGTGAGAAGGTCGAGTGCGGGCGACGGAAAGTCAATGAAGGCGCGCCGCAGGGATATGGTGTCGGCCTTCTCTGCGGAGAATCCTATTGCGGAGACCGCCAGCATCGCCAGCGACGCCAATAATTTCGGGAGGTTCATTTCTTCTTTTTCTTGCCTTTGATGAAGATGTCGTAGTTACCGTTGTAGACCGGGAGCTCCGCGGCATCCTTTTTTGCTTTTTTCTCTTTCTTTGCCTTCTTCTCCTTCTTCAGAAGCTTCTTGTCTTCCTTTATCATCCTGGCCTCTCGGCGTTTCTCCTCCTTGCGGCGTTTCTTGTCGTCACGGTCGCGCGCCTCGAGCTCATAGTCGCGGTCGGAGGCGATTTCCGGGCGCAGGCGTGTGCCGAAGAAGTCGGCCCCCTTGAGCGCGTCGATCACCTTGCGGGCATCCTGCTCCCTGACGTCGAAGAGAGTGTAGCCGGGCATGAGGTCGATGCGTCCGATGCCGGGCTTGCGGCCCATCACGTTGCGGTTGATCATCTCCATGAGGTTGCCTGGGAAGAAACCCTGCGCCTTGCCGACATTGACCATCAGGCGGGCGTAGCCCGGCTCGGCCTCGCGGCGGTCCTTGTCTTTCTTTGATTCGGAGCGGTCGCGTTTTCCGGATCTGTCGCCGCGTTCCCCACGGTCGGACGTGGAGGCGTTGAGGTCGATGTCCGGCATGTTCTGGTAATATTGGAGAAGACGGTTGAACTCCAGGGAGAGCACACGTTTGAGAAGATCCTCCTCCGAGAGCCATTCCAGCTTCTTGCGCACGCCAGGGAGGAAACGCTCAATCTGCTGCTCGTCTACCTCCACTCTCTCCAGGCGGTCGGCAAGATAGTATATCTGCTTCTCGATGATATGGTCGGGGGTAGGCACCTGGCGGTATTCGAACGTCTTTCCGATTTTCTTCTCTATCTCCTTCAGCCGGCTCTTCTCGCGGGAGTGGATGATGGCTATGGAGACTCCGGTCTTTCCGGCACGTCCGGTTCGGCCCGAACGGTGGGTATAGACGGCTGTGTCGTCGGGCAGACCGTAGTTGATGACGTGGGTGAGGTCGTCAACGTCGAGGCCGCGTGCCGCCACGTCGGTGGCCACGAGCAGCTGGGTCACATGGTCGCGGAATTTCTTCATCGCCAGGTCGCGCTGCGCCTGCGATAGGTCGCCGTGCAGGCAGTCGGCGTTGTAGCCGTCCTCTATCAGCTTGTCGGCAATCTCCTGCGTCTCCTTGCGGGTGCGGCAGAAGACGATTCCGTATATGTCAGGGTTGTTGTCGGCCACGCGTTTGAGAGCCAGGTATTTGTCGTGGGCCTTCACCATATAGTAGATATGGCGCACGTTCTTGGCCCCTTCGTTTTTGTTTCCCGCCACAAACTCCACCGGGTTGTGCATGAATTTCCTGGAAATCGCCGCGATCTCCTTAGGCATCGTGGCGGAGAACATCAGCATCTTGCGGTCTTCAGGCACGTGGGAGAGTATCTCTTCGATATCCTCCAGGAAGCCCATGTTGAGCATCTCGTCGGCCTCGTCGAGGATAACGGTGTGTACGTCGTCAAGCTTCACCTCGCCACGCTTTATGAGGTCGATGAGGCGTCCCGGAGTGGCTACAATCACCTGCACCCCTTTGCGGAGAGTGCGAATCTGGCTCTCGATGCTGGAGCCTCCGTATACAGGGAGTATGCGCAGATTGTCGATATACTTTGAGAAGTCGGCGAGGTCGCCGGCAATCTGGAGGCACAGCTCTCGTGTGGGGGCTATCACCAGGGCCTGGGGCACGTCGCGCGAGGCATCGATGCGCTGGAGCACGGGCAGTCCGAATGCCGCCGTCTTGCCTGTGCCGGTCTGGGCGAGCCCCACCACGTCACCCTCCTTGTCAAGAAGATGGGGAATCACCATCTCCTGGATAGGCATGGGGTTCTCGAAGCCCATCTCCGTTATGGCACGCAGAAGGTCAGGTTGGACGCCGAGGTCGGCGAAACTGCGCATGTGATTGGTCCGCGTTTCAGTCTGCGGCGTCTCAGCGCCCTCTTTTATTTCGTTATAGTCTTCCATTTTCGGATTTTTGTGTTTGAATGTTGTGAAACAGGAGCGAGACAGAGCCGCCCACTGATTAAAACGCTCAAATCACTCGATATTCCTACAAAAAATGATATATCATGGGAAAAAGGGATGAAACCGGCTCTATTTCCCAAATAATTTCGCAAAATTACGAAAAAATTTGCGTATTACGGATATAATCACTAATTTCGTGAAATAAAGGGAGGGGGAAAGGATTCCCCGGCCCGGAGGAACAGCCGTTTCCAAGGCGTTCCCACAGAAGACGAAATCCTCTAACCTGAATTAATAAATCACAAAGAGTGAAGAGTCCTGCCTGGAAGGTCGGACTCTTTTGTCGGTTTAAAGGGGAGAGAAATGACGGTCGTTTTTGTTTTATCGGGAAATTTAGACTAATTTCGTGGAAAATTATCATAAAGAACCAACCAGACATATGGAAAGACTGAAATACCTGGCCCTTGCCGGCGCGCTCGCCGCTCTGGGCACCGGCGCGGCTGATGCCTGCACCAACCTTATCGCGGGAAAGAAGGCCACCACCGACGGCTCGGTGATGGTGACTTATGCCGCCGATTCCCACAACCTCTACGGAATGCTCACCCATACGCCAGCCGCCGACCATGCGCCGGGGACGATGCGCAAGGTGGTGGAATGGGATACGGGCAAGCCTCTGGGAGAGATTCCGCAGCCCGCGCATACGTATAACGTGGTGGGTAACATCAACGAGCATCAGGTGGCGATAGGGGAGTCGACCTGGGGTGGCCATGAGGAGCTTGTGGATACCACCGGCAATTCCGTGATTGACTACGGCTCGCTGATTCAGATAGCCCTCGAGCGCTCGAAGACAGCGAGGGAAGCGATAGAGGTGATGACCGACCTTGTTGACAAATATGGTTATGCAAGCAGCGGCGAGTCGTTCTCGATTGCCGACAAAAACGAGGTGTGGGTGCTTGAGCTCATTGGAAAGGGAGCCGAGAAGGGTGCCGTGTGGGTGGCTGTGCGCATACCCGACGACGCTATTTCCGGCCATGCCAACGAGCCGCGTATACGCAAGGTGGATTTCAAGGATAAGAAAAACGTGCTTCATTCGAAAGACGTGATATCTTTCGCCCGCAAGCGTGGGTATTTCAACGGCAAGGATGAGGATTTCTCTTTCGCCGACGCGTATGCCGAGCATGACCCGGCGACCCGCCGAGGCTGCGACGGACGCGTATGGAGCTATTTCCGCCGCTTCGATCCGAAGGCCGACGCATATTACGCATGGTGTAACGCCGACACCGACGAGCCGATGCCGCTCTACATCGTGCCGGAGCGCAAGGTGAGTGTGGCCGAGATGCAGGAGTCGATGCGCGACCATTTCGAGGGCACGCCGTTCGAGATGACTTCCGACGTGGGCAGCGGCCCCAATCATGTGCCTTACCGCTGGCGTCCTATGGAGTATGAGGTGGATGGAAAGAAATATCTGATGGAGCGTGCGATCGCCACCCAGCAGACCGGCTGGAGTTTCGTTAGCCAGAGCCGCGACTGGCTGCCCGATGCAGTGGGCGGCGTCCTGTGGTTCGGCACCGACGACACCAACACATCAGTCTACATGCCTTTCTATTGCTCCATGACGGAGGTGCCGGCGCAGCTTGACCACGGCGATATCAACACCTTCTCGTTTGACTCGAATTTCTGGATGACCAACTGGGTCGCAAATCAGGCCTACAACCGCTACGACCTTATGATTCCTGACATCAGGAAGGTGCAGAAGGGTCTTGAGGATAAGTATCAGTCGAGCCGTGCGTCCAGGGAGGCCGAGCTTACAAAGCTGGCCGAGGCTGGCGATATGGCCGCACTTCAGAAGGAGGTGAACGCAGAGGGTGCTGCGATAGCTAAGGAGGCTACCGATGCCTACCGCGACCTGGGACAGTATCTCTTTGTGAAGTTTATGGACGGCAACATGAAGAAGACGGACGAGAACGGCAATTTCATAAAGAGCGAGTACGGGCTGCCGGTATATCCGACGTTCCCCGGCTACGACAAGAAATATTATGAAAACATCGTCCGCGAGAGCGGCGACCATTTCCTCGTCAAGGAGAAGAAATAACAAAAGAACTGACAAAAGCAGAATGGCTCAGCATGAACAGGTTGAGCCATTTTGCTTTTTATTACCATATTGCTTCAGAGGTAGCGGCTGGCGGTCACGGTGAGGCGCGGGTCGAGGTCGAAGACCCATGGAGCGCCGGTGGGAATCTCCACCGACATGATTTTGTCGGGGGTGATGTGGAGCAGCATCATGGCCAGGGCGCGGAGCGAGTTGCCATGGGCCGCTACAAGCACGGTGTCGTAAAGCCTTATCGCCGGAGCGATGAACTCCTCCCAGCATGGACGCACGCGCCCTATCGTGGTCTTCAATGATTCAGTCAGCGGCAGCTCATCATCGGAAAGTGAGGCATAACGCGGGTCATGCCCTGGAAAACGTGGGTCGTCGGCCGTGAGGGCCGGAGGCTCTACATCGTAGCTGCGGCGCCAGATGTGAACCTGCCGGTCGCCATATTTCTTTGCAGTGTCAGCTTTGTTGAGACCCTGCAGCGCCCCGTAGTGGCGCTCGTTGAGATGCCAGTCTTTCGTCACCGGCACCCATTCGCGGTCCATGGCCTCGGCTGCTATCTGAAGGGTATGTATCGCCCGCTTCAGATATGACGTGAAATAATAGCGCGGCTCAAGGCCGGACTCCTTTATCTTCAGGCCGGCGGCGCGGGCCTCCTCGCGTCCTTTGTCGGTGAGGTCAACGTCAGTCCATCCCGTGAAACGGTTCTCCAGATTCCATTCGCTCTGTCCGTGGCGAAGCAGGATAATTTTTCCCATGGTTCATTTTCTTTTCACTTAGAACAACCAAGCCTTGCGTATCGTTGTGAAAATGCCTAACTTTGGGCATCTGTAACAAATCAAAGGAATATAAAGCCATGAACATAGTAGTACTTGACGGGTATACCCTGAATCCCGGCGACATAAGCTGGGAACCGCTCGAGAAACTCGGAAAACTGACTGTATACGACCGCACGGCTCCCGGCCAGGTGGTGGAACGCTCGCTTGACGTAGACATCCTGCTCACTAACAAGACTGTGATCGGAGAGGAGGAGATACGTCTGCTCCCAAGACTGAAATATATCGGAGTGCTCGCCACAGGCTACAATGTGGTCGATGTGGCTGCGGCGAAGGAGGCGGGAATAACGGTGACCAACATACCGGCCTACAGCACCGACTCCGTGGCCCAGCAGATTTTCGCCCTCATCCTCACCATCACCAATCATGCGGAGTATTATTCCGAGCAGAACCGTCTCGGACGCTGGTCGCGTTGCGAGGATTTCTCCTATACCGATTTCCCTATAATGGAGCTTGCTGGCAAGACAATGGGAATCGTGGGCTACGGCCATATCGGCAAGGCCACCGCACGCATCGCCTCGGCCTTCGGCATGAAGGTGAGGGTGTTCTCGTCCAAACCCCAGACAGAGCTTCCGGAAGTAGTGAAGACGGAGCTTGACGACCTGTTCCGTCTCAGCGACGTGCTCTGCCTCTGCTGTCCTCTGGCTCCGGATACGAAGCATATGGTCAACCAGCGGACGCTGTCCCTCATGAAGCCGACGGCGATACTTATCAACACAGGTCGCGGTCCGCTTGTAGACGAACAGGCGTTGGCGACGGCCCTGAACGAAGGAAAGCTCCATGCCGCCGGAGTCGATGTGTTGAGCAGCGAGCCGCCGGCCGAGGACAATCCGTTGCTGCATTGCCGCAACTGCTACGTTACGCCCCATGTGGCCTGGGAATCTTACGAGGCCCGTCAGCGCCTCATGTCGATTGCCGCTTCCAACGTTTCGGCATTCCTTTCGGGCAATCCGGTGAATATCGTCTGACAGAAAGGGATGGCTCCGAGGAGCCATCCCTTTCTGTCAGCAGTACACTGCAGCCATCTTTTTGCTTATTGCCTGAAGGGTGGATTTTATTTTCGTTATGGTATCTGCGCTTGGCGTCCATATCCCGTAACGGAACCGATCGAGTTTTGACTTGTGCATCCCGGCCATTTCGGCAAATTTCGCCAAGTCAATCCAGGGAAATGGGGAGAGGAGTCTGTTCACCTCGTTGTCGTAGTTGGGTTTTTCCGGTGTAAAGAAATTGGAGATATGTATGTCTTCGTCTATTTCTTCCCAACGTATGCTCGTGTTGTCATCCCATAAATAATAATTCTCGCGCTGTCTCTCAGAGGCATCCATTAACGACGGAAAAGCTTCCAACGGCTGGCTGTATTCAGTTCCGTCATTGGTCAGGATATGAATCCTGTTGTCAGAGAACCATAGTCTGGATATAGATTTCATAGCTTAATCTATTATTTATCAAACATCTTATGCCATTCAGCTATTATATCCTCCCGGTAGAATACCACAGCTTCAATCGCTTTTTTTATTATCTGTTGCTTCAAACCATTGTTCTCAACAAGCATGATATCCGGACATACCTGAATCTTGGCGGATTTGCCTTGATACTGTATGTGGACATGGATTGGCTCATGGTCATTGGGATAGAAGAAAAAACGTATCCCGAAGATAAAAAGGACTGTTGGCATATTTTTAAAATTTATGCAAAGGTATAATATATCAGGAATATAGGCAAATTTTTTAGACCGAGGTGGGGAGGTTGGTGTCGTCGAAGCCGGAGGCTCCGGAAGGAGTCTTCCCTCCGCCGGCAGTGGTGTTGGCAGCGGATTTGGCCGCCGGATCCCTGAATAACCCTTTGAGATGCTTCTCGCTGAAGGTCTGGAGCATCTCCCAGAAGGTCGGTACGAAGAGGGTTCCGGCCAACGCGTTGAGCGCCATGCCGAACACTACCGCCGTGCCCAGCTCGATACGGCTGTTGGCCCCCGCTCCCGAGGAGAACATCATCGGCAGCACGCCGAACACGAATGCCATCGCCGTCATCATGATAGGACGGAAACGTATCACTCCCGCATCGTGCGCCGCCTGGCGTATGCCGATGCCCGACTTGCGGAAATCCATCGCATACTCCACAATCAGAATCGCGTTCTTGGCAGACATTCCGAGCAGCAGGATAAGGCCTATCTGGGTATAGATGCTTATGCTCTGGCCCATTATCATGCAGCCCATCACGGTGCCGAGGACGGCTATCGGCATGCTCAGGATAACGGCCACAGGGTCGGTACAGCTCTCATACTGGGCCGCCAGCACAAGCAGAGTCATGATTATGGCGAAGATGAACACGAAGCTGATGGTGGTCCCCGCCTCCGTCTCCTGGTAGGCTATTCCCGTCCAGGCGTAGGAGTAATTCTTTCCGAGCGTCCTCTCCACAATCTCCTCCATGGCCTCGATGCCCTCCGAAGAGCTGACCCCCCTGGCGGGAGTCGCAGTCAGCGATGCCGTGGAATACATGTCGTAGCGGCTTACGGAAGGCTGTCCCATGACAGACTCCACATCCGCGAACACCGAGAAGGGCACCATGTCGCCCGAGGCGTTGCGCACGCTCAGACGCATCAGTCCGTCGATATTGCGGCGGGCGTCTCCGGCGGCCTCCACCGTCACCTGGAACGTGCGTCCGAAATCCACGAAATCATTCACGTAGCCGCTTCCCATATACGATGAGATCACGCCATATACATCCTCCAGCGCCATGCCCAGAAGTTTCACACGGTCGCGGTCCACATTTATCCGGTATTGGAGCACCAGCCCCTGATACAGTGACGTCACGGAGGCGATGCGGTCGTCGCGTCGTGCCTCCTCCTCCACCTCTCGAAGAGCCTTCACCATCTCGCCGGCTCCGAGATTTGAGATGTCGAGCAGCTGCATCTGCAGTCCGGACGACATGCCCAGACCCGGAATGGCGGGAGGATTCACTGAAAACACTATTCCCTCCTGTATTTTCGACGAGATGCGGTTCACCTCGGCAATCACATTCTCTACGGAGCCTTTCCGTCCCCTCTCCTTCCAGGGCTTGAGTATCACGTTTACGGCACCGAGATTGGAGGATGCTCCCCCCGCCATGAACGAGAATCCGGAAACGCTCATCACATCCTTTACATACGGGATTTTCTTGATCTCGGCCGACAGACGGTCGACAACCTTCTGAGTGCGTTCGAGCGACGCGCCCGTAGGAAGCTGCACGGAGGTCATGAAATAACCCATATCCTCCTCCGGGATATAGCTTGAGGGCCATTTTGTGAATCCCCATATTGCGGCTGCCGCTATCACGATGAAGGCAAGCATGGAGAGCAGCGGCTTGCCGAGCATTGCCGAGGCCACCCGGTCGTATGCGTGGAGTGTGGCGCCATACCCTTTGTTGAACAGCTTGTATATCACATTCCCGGTGGGCTTGCGCGGATTGAGGAAGAGGGCGCACAGTGCCGGGGTGAGGGTGAGGGCGTTGAATCCGGAGAAAGCGGTGGAGACGGCGATTGTAAGGGCAAACTGCTTGTAGAGCTGTCCCGTGATGCCGCTTACGAAAGCCGTGGGGATAAATACGGAGAGAAGCACCAGCACTTCGCCCACTACCGGTCCCGTAAGCTCTTTCATCGCCTTTGCCGCCGCATCGCGTCGCGTAATGTCGCCACGGTCAACGAGGCGCGAGCAGTCTTCCACCACCACTATCGCGTCATCTACCACGATGGCTATGGCGAGCACGAGGCCGAAGAGCGTGAGCGTGTTGAGCGAGAATCCCATCAGCTTCATTACCGCGAAGGTAGCTATGAGCGACACCGGGATGGTGAGCATCGGTATGATTACGGCTCGCCAGTTCTGGAGGAAGAGGAGAATCACTATCATGACAATGAGTGTAGTCTCGACGAAAGTGACTACAACATCGTCGATCGACTCGCGTACATAGTCGGTGGAGTTGAGCACGATCTCATAGTGTATTCCGTCTGGGAAATACTTGCTGAGCCGGTCGAGCTCGGCTATCGAGCCTTTGGCCACCTCCATCGCGTTTGCTCCCGGAAGCTGCGAGATGCCGATCAGGGCGGCCGGGCGTCCGTTTACCTTGGCCACGGCAGCATAGCTGTCGCTGCCAAGCTCCACTTTAGCTACATCTCCGAGACGCAGGATTCCCTGTCCGTCGGTGCGCAGGATTATGTCGCTGAACTGTTGCGGGGTCGTGAGGCGTCCGCTTGCTGTGAGGGTATACTGGAACTCTGAGCCGGTGTGGCTCGGAGTGTCACCCACGGAGCCGGCGCTCACCTCGATGTTCTGGCTGCGGATAGCCTGCTCCACGTCGGCCGGGGTCAGGTTGCGCATCCTCATGGCCTCGGGATCGAGCCAGACGCGCATGCTGTATTCACCGCCGCCGAAAGCCTGCACTCCGCCGACACCCTCTACGCGCGTCAGAGGGTCGGTCATGTTCAGCTGAGCGTAGTTGGTGAGATAGAGCGCGTCGTAGCGCTTGTCGTCATCGGCGAGGAGGGCCACGAAGAGCACGTTGTTGCTGCTCTGCTTGTTTACGCTTACCCCCTGTCGCGTGACGGCGGAGGGGAGGGAGGCGTTGGCGAGCGCTATACGGTTCTGCACCTCCACAGCCGCCTCGTCGATGTCCGTGCCGTTCTCGAAAGTTATGGTAAGGGAATAGCTGCCGTCGGAGCCGGAATTGGAACTCATGTATAGCATACCCTCTACGCCGTTTACCTGCTCCTCGATAGGGACGCCGACGGTGCGGGCCACGGTCTCGGCGTCAGCCCCGGGGTAGGAGGCGTTGACCATGACGGTGGGAGGCGTGATGTCGGGATATTGCGCCACCGGAAGCGTCCGCACGGTCATGATACCGGCGAAAATCATGAGGAGCGCCAGCACTGTGGCGAATATCGGACGGTCTATGAAAAATTTCGAGAACATAATCTTTTAATGCTTAATGCTTAATTGTCAGCCCATTGCCTATCGTTTATCACTCATCGTTGATAGTTAATCACTTATCGTTTATCGTTTATCGTTTATCGTTTATCGTTAACCACCGGTCTCACCGGTTCTCCGTTGCGCACGGTGAGCAGGGCCTTGCTGACGTATTTCTGTCCCGCGCTTACGCCGCGAGTGATGATGCGCAGGGAATCGTTGAGCAGTTCACCGGTCTCGACAGGAGTGTAGACAACGCGGTTTGAGTCGTTGACCACGTAGATGTATTTCCCGAGCTGGTCGTTGCCGATAGAGGCGTCTTTCACTATCACCGCATGGGGCGACACTCCGTATGGGAGCGAGACCGTGACATACATTCCGTCTTTCAGCTCGTCGTCGATATTTGTGACGCTCCCTTTGAGCATCACCGTCCCGGTCGATTGGTCGACCGACGGAGCCTGGTATGCCAGGTCGGTGTGGTATGTGTTGTTGAGCGGCACCCGGAACTCCAGCGGCACCTTGCTGAAGAATGCGGATTCCGCGCCGCCGTTGGCCGCCACCATCGTCTGGTAGAGCGGGGCACTGACCTCGAACTGTGCGCTGAGGTTATTGTTGTCGAATATCTTTGTCAACACCACCGGGGAGGCTCCTCCATTGACGAAATTCCCTTTGGTCTGCATTATTTCCGACACATTGCCTGAGATCGGAGCCCTTACCGTGCAAAAGCCGAGGTTCTCCCGGGCCGTACTGAGCGACGCCTTGGCCGATTTTATGGCGGCAGCCGCCTGGTTCATGGCGCTCTCTGCCTGAAGCACCTCCATCCTGGATACGGCATCTTCCTTGAGAGCCTCTTTCATGGCCTCGTAGTGGCTCGATGCGTAGGAATAGGAGCTTTCAGCCGTGGCGAGCTCCGCCTCGGCCCTCGCTACGGCGTCGCGGTAGGGCGCCGGGTCTATGATGAAGAGTGTCTGTCCTTTCCTGACATACTGACCCTCCTTGAAAGGTGTCTCAAGCACCTGCCCGCTGACCCTTGCCACGACCTCAGCGTTGTCGTTGGCCACGATTGTGCCTGGAAATGATTTGTGGAGCACGACGGAATCCTCGTATGCCACGGCTACATCTACCTCCGGGGCCGATGCCGTCTCATCTTTCTCTTTCTTGTGGCATCCGCCTGCCAGCAGCATTGCGCAGACCGCTGTCATGCCGTATCTGAAGGGTATCGTATATTTCATAACATGGATTTTTATCTTGTTGGATTTTCTGTCTGTCTGTCAGGGGATGTCATTATTCCGGACTTCCTCCGAGCGCCTCGTAGAGGGCCACTACTGCCGCCAGCGCGTTGCCGCGTGCCGCTACTGCCGAACTCTGGTTCTCCAGATAGCTCATCTGGGCGTTGGTGACGTTATAGAAATCGGTGAGACCCCGTTTGTAGAGGTCTACGGAGAGTTCGAGGCTCTTTCTGCTCTGCTCGGCGGCCTGCTCGTTGAGCTCGGCCTCCCTCACAGAGGCATTGAATGATATTATGGCGTTGTCCACCTCCTCGATGGCGTTCATCACGGTCATGTTGTAGCTTTCCACAGCTTCCTCCATCTGAAGCCTGGCCTCGGCGACCCGTATGTTGCGTGCCATTCCGTCGAAAAGTGTCCAGGAGAGTGTCGGAGCCACTTCATATGCGAGCGAGTGGCTTCCGAAAAGGTCGGTGATGTCGCGGGCCTGCGTTGATATGCTTCCGGAGATGGCGAGCGTGGGGAGGAAATCCTTTTTCGCCACGCCGATCATTGCTGCATACTGTGCCAGTGTCGCTTCCGAGGCAATTATGTCGGGACGGCGACGCAGCAGGTCGGCCGGTACTCCGGTGGCGGGAAGGGGTGGACATACGGGCATCTCGGCTGTCTCGAGCAGTGGCGGGGCTCCCTGGGCGGGATACTGCCCCGTGAGCACCGCTATGGAGTTGGCGGCAGTCCGTATGCTTGCCTCAAGAGCGGGCACGGTAGCCTCTGTGGAGTATAGCACGGTCTTGGCCTGGGTCACCTCCAGCATATCGCCTATGCCGGCCTTGAAGCGCGCCTCGACGATCCTGAGTATCTCTTTTTGTGAGTGCAGGTGTTGCTGCGCCACGGCATACTGGGCCTGGGCCGTGCGCAGCTGCATGTATGTCTTGGCGACGGAAGCTGCGAGCGATACCATAACCGCGTCGTAGTCGGCCTTGCTCGCCCGGTAGCCGGCTTTTCCGGCCTTCAACTGTGAGGCGATCCTTCCGAAGAGGTCGATCTCCCAGTTGGCTGATAATCCGAGATTCCAGTGGCGGTAGGAGGCTGAGGGGGTGACGGGGCGGTTGGCCGCTCCGGCCGACTGTCCTGCTGTCCATCCGGCATTGACATCGAGTTGTGGGAAATATCCCGATCTGGAGAGGGCGATCCCTTTTTCCGCGATCTCCATGCGCTTTAATGCGGACGTCACGTTGAAATTGCCTGTCTCGGCCTTCTCGATCAGAGTGGAGAGCATGGGGTCGCCGAATACTGTCCACCAGCCGTCATTGGCCGGCAGGGTCATATGGGAGTCAGGGGTATATTCCCATGCCTCGGGTATGGGTTGGTGGAGATATTGCGCGGGCTGTGTGGTCTGGGCGCATATGTGGAATGCGGCGGCAGCCGTGATTGCCGTCAGGGTGCGGAGATGTCGCATAGGGTTGATGTTTTTCTCGCGGCGCATTGGGGAAACGCCGCAAAAAGATATGATATAGTTTTATATTCTAACGTTTGCACGGGTCTTGCGGTTCAGATATTTAGGATTGCGGCAAAGACGCAGGAAAGTGGATCCGTGTTGACTTTTCGGCTTGGGAAATGTTATATTATATATGAAATAAAGACTTAAGGAATATGAAAAGAATCTCACTACTCATGACGCTTGCGGTCGCGGCGCTTCTCTCCGCGACCTCGTTTGACGCCAATGCACAGGATCTTACATACAGAGTCCTGTATCATCTCGGTTTTATAGAGAAGGATATCGCTACGGCTCATGTGCGGCTTGATATGACGGATACGGGTCTGTTCGGCACCATCAACGGCCACAGCATTCCCTGGGGAGGACGTCTGTATACCGTCAGCGACACGCTTCGGGCAACCATGACTCCGAATTCTTCGCTGCCATATGGGGCGTCGGAGTCAATCGACTATATCAACGGATGGTATAGCAAACCATATTCTAAAAATGTGGCAGACCGCAGTTACAATCCGGAAAATCCGGCAAATTACAAGAATATAAAGGGGGAGGGGAGCCTAGACGCTTCCTATGAGACGATGGAGGCTGTGGCTGTGACGGCCGATATGATCGGTATGTATTATTATTTCAAGCATATGGATTTCGCCTCCATGCGTCCCGGCCAGTCGATGTCGATACCAATAGCCGGAGCCGGCAACAAGGGTAATATGGTTCGGGTTACGTATGGGGGAACGTCGAGCTACAATACCGGCGGCGGCGAGCAGCCGACATATAACGTGGTGTTTGAGTACAGTTACGACGGGAGCATGTGCAACTATCCCGTGACGTGTCAGGTGTCACAGTCCACGCGCATCCCGTTGCTGCTTTCCGCCCAGCTCAAGATCGGCCACGTCGAGATGATACTGGAGGAGTAGCACGGATGGCAAAAAGGAAAGCGGAT
>DKYZ01000077.1:0-20062 GCA_002493515.1 Porphyromonadaceae bacterium UBA7087
GGGCTCAGCGTCCAGACCGAATACTGCACATCGGCCGGACGCATCGACCTCTTCGTGGCAACCGACCGATTCTACTATATCATCGAGCTCAAGCTCGACGGAACGGCGCGTGAGGCCCTCGACCAGATCAACAGCCACGGATACGCCCTGCCATTCGCCGTCTCCGACAGACATGTCATAAAAATCGGCGTTAACTTCTCCACAAAGACCCGTACAATAGACGACTGGCTCGTGGAATGAGCCGGCACCTTCTCCACTTCAAGAACTGTGAATAAACAAAATGTTGCATTTTGTTTATTCACAGTTCTACCTTACTATAAGTCTGGACGTCTCACTTCCGCCAGCATAATCCACACGGATGATGTAGGCCCCTGAAGAGAGACCTCCCATTGAAACCATATTTCCGACACTACCTCTGACAGATGCGCCCGACATATCGAATACATTAATGGCAATTGCATCATCACCGGCAGACACCGTTCCCGCTGACGAATCATAAATTACCGAGCCGGAGTCTCCGGCGACTGACATGACAATGGTAGGAGTCAGCAAGAATACCTCGGAAAGAGGAGAAACCGACCCGTCGTCGGCATGAGCCATAATCTGGTACGAGGCATTGTCATACGCACTCATATCCTTATAGCTTGTGGCATTCCCGTCAATGGCAATTCGGTTGAGCAAAACGCCGTCACGATAGACATTATAGAACAGAGGCATTTCCATGAAGTCCATATCATCCGATCCAGCCTCGTCTGCGACATGTGCCGTTATATCCCAGATGCAGTGTCCCTGAATATCAGCCACATCATACAGGTCTGAAAGACGGCTCCAGGTCTTTCCGTCATCGTAAGTATACAAATCCGTCTTACCGGGCACATAATCATCAGCAACCGCAGCGCAAATCGGCCACTGCCATTCGTCATAATCGTGAATACGCACTCCTACCCTCATTTCCTTACTTCCGTCTATAAGCAACGGCTCATCGAGTCTCACCGAGGTATAGCCATTGTATACCATATCCTCAAACTCCTGCTCCCTGACAATCTCCCCATCCTCGAATATTACCGCCGACGCATGAATTCCGAGTATGTCTTATAGAGCCATTCATAAGCACTTCCCTCATACTGGGGTCCGATTCCGTTTTCACGAGCCATGACCGCAAGCCGTCTGAACCCGGAGGCTGCATCGCCATATTCCCTGTCATCCAGCCTTAGCAGAGCCGATGTATACCCGTCCATAAATCGGGTGAGATTGGTAGGCTTGTAGTCAAGATTCCTTATTCTTCGATAGGCGGAATCGGCTCCGACTCTGTCGTCAATACTCAGACAGTCGAAAAATATATTGGTCTGGAGCTTATATTCTGTCTCATCATCAGGATTCTCACGAAGAAGCCTCTCCCCTTGACGGTAATATTGCAGACCCTTCTCATAATCTCTGAACACGCTGTGGATTATTCCGATATCCTTATAGAACTTCGCCGCGTATTTCTTTTCCTTGGTCGACTCGCAAAGCTTGAGACCGTCGATATAATACTCCAGGGCCTTCGTATAGTGTCCAAGCTCATAATTCAAGTATCCGGCACGGAAATAGGCAAGAGAGCATATCTCTTTCTCCTTATCATCCATGCGGGAGTGGACACGGTTGCATACCACCATGTAAAGCACCAGTGCTTTACCCTCATCCCCTTTTTCCTCTTCCCTTTGCGCCATCCTGACAATTTCTCCGGAGACAAGCGACGACACATCCTCTATTATGCCGGAATATATCCTCTCCTGAGGATACACCGTCATAAAACTTGCCAGAAGGATCAATATAACCGAAATCAATCTTGTTGTCATAATGAAAAAACATTACCGTTTATGGATGAGCCCGGAGGACACGAAGCTGCATTGCCTATATGCCTATATGATTCAATCCACAAATTTACAACTTTTTCCGACACAGCCGACCATCCGGAATCTTTTTTATCTGATTTGAAGCAGCCATTGGGGCGACGGATGTCTCCGTCCGTCAGCCTTGAAGGCGTTCCGATTTATAAATCAGAACGCCTTCTTTTATAAAACAGAACCATAACACGCTGATATGTCGGATATTTGATTTTGGCAGCAGGAGAATTTCATTAATTTTGCGCAGTCGTCAAACGGGTCGCAGACAGCAGACTGGCCGCAGACCCCGATGGCACAAACCGAGAAAACAATCAATTTATAAAACAACATTTATGAGCAAACTCAGATTCTACTCACTGCTTCTTTCCGCCACGGCGGCAGCGGCAGCCTCCGCAGCCGGTGTCCAGCCGCTGCAGAAAATCCAGACGCGCGGCAACTGCGCACAACAGACGATGGCCATGCCTACCGCACCAGAAGCACGCGCCGGCATGAAGCTCGAACGTCCGCGTCCGGCCAAGACTCCCGCCCGCGTAGCCGAGGCTCTGCCGGGGGCTCCCGACGGTCTGCAGATCGTCACTGAGGCACCCCGGCCCGACGCCCTCAAGATCGGCGTGAAATCAGGCGTGTATTACTACTACAGCTGGCTTACCGGAATGGGAGGCGGCCAGATGACCTCCAACATCAGCCAGTATGAGATTGTTGACGGCAAGTTCTATATGAACTAACCCTTCGCAATGTTGGAAACCAACGGTTTCCTCGTCGGTGACGTGGAGGGCAACACCATCACCATCCGGTTTCCGCAATGGGTGAACCATTACGAAGATGAGGACTATCTCGGCAATCCTTATTCTGTGGAGAACTATGCGCTTCTGTGCGAGTTCATACCCTCTGAAGAGGATGAGGACAAGGGATGGTATTATCCCACAGAAAACCAGACCCTGACTCTTACCATCAACGAGGACGGTTCAATTTTCAACCCCGAGTGGGAGGACGTGATGATCGGTGACTGCGAATGGGTCACCGAGGAATACAACTATGACACCGACGAATACGAGCCGGTGAAGGAACCTTACTGGAACTGGACCGGAAACGGCGACCATATCGCGTCAATCACCGAAGTGACAGAAAGTCCTGTGGAGGAGCCTGCGGACATCGAGTCCGAAAGCTGGACAATGAGGGAAGGCATAAGCGGGACTGAGATTGAGGTCGCCATCGACGGCAACGACATGTATCTCACCGGGCTCTTCAAGAGGAAAGGGTTCAGCCCGTCGATCAAGGGCGTCATCGATGGTGACAAGGTGACATTCGAGTCAGGACAGTACCTCGGAGCCTATATGTATAACATGACCCTGGTATATCTTCAGGGAGTACACCTCCTCTACGGAGAGGACGGCAAGATATCGGACTTCGAGATACTGCCGGCATTCGAGTTTACCTACGACGCGGAGAAGAAGGTCCTCACCTCCACCGAGACCCTCCTCTTCTCAAGCCTTAAGGATAAGGTGATGTATTACACCTATTACGAGGCGCCCAGCATCTTCATGCCCGATGCCGCACTGACCGGACGCAACCTCATCGACCCTGTGGTGACGGCGTTCTATCCCGTGGAGGACGGCTATATGGGTGAGATCGACTTCCAGTTCCCCAACATCGACGCCGACGGCAACATTCTCGATAAGTCGAAACTGTTCTACAACGTGTTCGTGGACGGCGAGCCGTTCACTGTATATTCCGACGAATATCCCAAAGATCTCGACGAGGGGGAGGAGATGACCGACATCCCTTATGAGCATTATGGCAATGACATCTATTATTCAGGCGTCAAACATTATTTCTGCTTCATGCTGGAGGGTTATGACAGCATGGCGATACAGACCCTCTACATCGACGGCGACTTCGTGAGCCGCTCGAAGATGGTCTACGCCTACGGAGAGCCTGTCGGAGTGGAGAGTGTGGCCGGCGCGATGCGCGAGATAAGTGTTGAGTATTATGACCTTCAGGGTTGCCGTGTCAGCCGCGACTACCGTGGAGTCATGATCCGCAAGGCCACTATGGAAGACGGCTCTATCGATGTATCCAAAATCGCAAGATTCTAATCATTCAACACAACTGATATGAACAGACTCATATTGTCAATATCCATGGCAGCATTCTTCGCCATCCCCGTGATGGCGGAGGATGCTACCCTCGAGTTCTCATACGGCACTCCCGGCGAGGAGTTCAAGGTCTACGGCTACGGAAAGAAGGAAACCTATGACGTGGCGATACGTCTGGGACGGGAGATGGCCGGCGCCAGAGTCAACGGCTTCACCGTGCCTTTGCCGGTCGAGGCCGCGCAGGTCGCCAATCTAAAGGGCTGGCTATCCTCCAGGCTTAAATTGGAGAATAAAAAGAATGTCCCCGACCTGGGGGAGGTGGAGGCCGCGCTTGACGACTGGACTCTCACAGCCACGTTCACTGAACCTGTCACAGTCCCTGAGAACGGTGTCTATGTGGGCTATTCATTCGATGTGGTCTCCCTGGCGACGACGGAGGGTGTCTATTCCTACCCCGACAATCCTATCGCGTGCGTTTCGGGCGACAACACAGACGGAATGTATGTGCATACCTCCCGCACGGTGCTGAAATGGAAGTCTATTGTTGACCAGTTAGGAGCTGTCAGCCCGATGACCGTCTCGCTCACCGGAGATTTCCATGCAGATGCCGCGGCCGTCTCGATTCCCGCCAAACCGTATGTCGAGGCCGGCCACGAAGGCGACGTCAAAGTCATCATCACCAACCACGGCTCCACGCAGATCGGCAGCGTGAGCTATTCCTTCAACGCCAACAGCAAGGAGGGTTCCGGGGAATATGCCTTCGAGACTCCCATTGAAGCCTCATTCGGGGCAGAGGGCGACTTCTCCTTCTCCATACCCGCCTTCGATGAATACGGCACGTATCCGATTACCGTCTCGATCGACAAGGTGAACGGAGTGGATAACCCGGATCCGCAGCGCACGGCAGAATCCGATTTCGTAGTGGCGCCATTCGTGCCTGTAAACCGTCCTCTGATCGAGGAATACACCGGCCTGTGGTGCGGCTACTGCCCTGCCGGATACGTCGCGTTGGAGGAACTTGCCGAGGAACTCGGTGACAACTTCATAGCCCTGTCCTACCACAACGGCGACGACATGGAGATCATGAAGGATGCCGATTTCCCGATCGCCCAGTTCCAGAACTCCATCGGCTATCCCGAGGCCCAGGTCAACAGGGCGATTTCGACTTATCCCGACACAGATTCCCTACGTGACCTCTGGAAGCAATACTCCTCGGAGTTCTCACCCGTCAACATCGACGTGGACATCAGATGGACCGACGACAGCCACTCCGCCATCGAGGCCACGGCCTTGGTGGGATTCATCGAGAGGCTCGAAAACCATAATTATCGCGTGGCCTTCGCCCTGGTGGCCGACAATCTCTCCGACCCGTCGTTCGTGCAGAGCAACAATTATTCCGGCAAGGACTATCCCGGCAAATGGTGGGAGCTGTTCACCCAGGGAGGCAGCCGTGTGAAAGGTCTTGTCTTCAACAGTATCCTTTCGGCCACCTCCGACATCAACGGCGTCGAGGGGAGCCTTCCGGAAAAGATCGAGATGGGCGAGACATACACCACCACTCACATCTTCACCATGGATGACATCCGCAACACCTCCGGCAAGGAGTTCCTCAACCAGGACTGCCGTCTGAGGGTCGTGGCCTATATCGTGGATACGGAAAACAAACGTGTGGTGAATTCCAACACCTCCAAGGCTGAGTCCGGATATATCCCCGCAGCGATATTCGGTGTGGAGGCAGACGTCGGAATAGCCGCCCGCGAATATTACGACCTCCAGGGACGCCGTCTCTCCGGAGAACCCGATGCCGGGGCATACATCCGCATCGACGTTCTCGACAACGGCACCAGAAAGGCTGTGAAGATGAACAGATAAGTTTAGTTTACGATAAAGATGATGAAGTGAGGACGTCCGTGACGGATGCCCTCACTTTTGTAAACAGGCAGGTGTATACAGACAGCAACGGATGCCGTCTATTGCTTTTCGGCCTTCTCCTGCCTCCCGGCGTTTCGCCGGGAGGCGTCGCGGTATTCCGACGGGCTAAGCCCTACCAGAGTCTTGAAGGCTGTGGAGAACGTGGAGCGGGATTTGAAACCCGACTGGCGGGCGATGCCCTCGATTGAAAGACTGGATTTCACCTTAGGGTCGTCGAGAAGACGGCAGGCCTCTCTGACCCTGCGCTCCATCAGAATCGTCTTGAAATTCTTGCCCGTGCCGTTGATTGCCCGGGAGACGTATGCAGTATTCGACCCTACCGCCTCCGCAAGGTCGGGCAACTGGAAATCGGGATCCAGGGGCTCGCTTCCCTCGTTGAGGATTTTCATGATTCCGGGGAGTAGAGCCGAGGAATCGGGGTTTTCGGGGTTTTCGGGGTTTTCGGGGCTTTCGGGGTTTTCGGAATTATCGGAAGAATCGGAAGAATCGGAAGAATCAGAATACAATCTATTATCCTGCGCCTCCATCATCCTGAGATGCTTCTCATACATCTTCATCACATACCTGCGCTTGCACGAAGAATAATAAAGCCAAAGCGTCAGGATGACTATCACCGCCGCGAGAACTGTTCCGGCCACCACCATCAGGAGCTCCCTCTTACGCCCCTTTTCCCTCTCCTCGCCAAGAATCCTGTGGGTTTCGGAGAGGCGGCTGCGGTAACGCAGCTCCTCTATGCTCACGGCCTTGAATCTCTCCGCGAGATTCTGCTTCTCGCGGTAAGTGGTCAGATGCCAGCGCTCGGCTTCATCATTCCTGCCATGGCGCAGGTAGAAACGCCATAGCATCCCTGCGGTCCAGTACCTGTTGGTGTAATCGTCCGTCTCGGCCAGGGAATTGTACAGATACAGCAGCTTCTCCAAGGCAGTGCCCGCGTCTCCCATCTTCTCGTTGGTGCGGGCCGACAGGAAACGCCCCAGATTGTTCACCTGCTCCCGGCTCATCAGTTTTACCGTGAAATCCAATGTCTCCATCCTCCGGAAACAGCTGTCGGCCGCGGCATGTTCTCCGTCCATATAGGATTTCAGACCGGCCGTCAGAAGACTCATGACCGGATATATCCCTTCCTGCGACGGCGGCACGGGATTGACGAGACAGTCTTTCAGTCTGCTCACATCAGGCTCGTCATCATAAAACACCCATTCGGCCAGATTCTCCATAGACCTGAGCACCGCCCTCCAGTCCTTGCACTCCACCGCATTGCGGTAACCGTCAAGTGTATAAGTGAAATGCAGATTCGCGTCAGCGGAGGAAGCAGACGAAAGTGACGACATACGACAGTTGACCAGAATGAAACCGATATTTATATTGGCATAACAAAGCCCTGATTTGTCATCCATCCTCTCCGCCATTTCAAGAGCCTCCTCCAGATACTGATAGGCAGTGGCCATATCGCCATATACCTTCAGGACGATGAAGGCCGCGTCGATTTTGGAACGCATTATCGGAATAAGCTCCTTGCGGTCGCCACCCGCCTTTCCCAGCCGGTCGAACGCCACCGCATAGCACATCAGGGCACTGTCCGCAGCGATGGGAAGCCTCTCCGAATATGACATTCCCTTCATGTACACATCCCGTGTGGGAAGCCTGTTGAGGCTCTGGATGAAATCCTCGGCCGATTCGGCGGCGGATGCCGTCAGCAGGTCTGACAGCATCATGAAGAAGGCTACGCAGACTCTGAGGCGGCTAAAACAGCTATGATAGCTAAAAGAGCTAAAATAGCTGTGGAATTTGATGATGATTTCTGAATGAAGGTCCATAAAGACGATTTCTTTGAGGCGGCAAAGACGCCGCTCTGCAAAATTAATCAAAATCCCCCTACCCGCCAAAACAAACCGGTGACCGTCGGGCTTCATCCGACGGCCACCGGCCTTGTATTATGTTTCAGTTATGGCTTTTACTTGCCGGAGTCGAGGATACAGATCGCTACGCGGTTCCAGGACTCCTCCTCAAACATCTCGCCGATGCCACAGCCCTCGGCCACGATGCGCGATGCCGGAATCTTGTAACGCTTCATCAGAGCGTCCTTCACGGCCTGTGCCCTGTTGTTGGCAAGACGGATGTTGAGATCCTCCGGACCGTCCTTCGAGGCATAACCCTTGATGACTACCTTGCTTCCGGGATGGTTGTTCAGGTAGGCGGCGATCATCTCCACGTTGGGCTGCTGGTCGGCACCGATATTGTAAGAACCGATCTTGAAGAAGATGTAGCGCACAGACGTGAGCTTGTTGTCTACCTCCTTGATCACCTTCGGTCCCTGAGCGCGGCAGGCCTCCAGCTGGGCTGCCAGGTCGGCACTTGTCGCAGCGAGAGCCGCATTCTCGGCAGCCTGGGCGTCAACCATGCCGCGCAGGTCGTTGATAGTGCCGTTGAGGGCGTCAACCTCAGCCTGGTTGTAGGGCTGCACGCAGTCGAACGAACGTCCGCCGAAGTGATAGGCCACGCCTGCGGTGAAGTTGAAGTTGGCCATGTCGGCGTTATAGGCGGCAGAACTCTGTTCAGCACCCCTTGTGGTCATATCCCAGATCACCGACGGGCTCAGCGAGATTGTGACGTCGTCGCTGACGTTGAAGTTGAAATTCAGTCCGGCTCTCGTGGCGAAGAAGTTCCGGTCTTTTGTTCTTGTCTCGAAACGGTGTCCCCAGCCTCCGCCGGCCACAACCTCGATGTCGAACGGGCGCCACGAGCAGTCGTAGCCTCCGAAGAGATTGAAGAGGTTGACAGCACCATACATCCCTACATATGAGTCGTCGAAGGCCGTGGAACTCTGCGGGCCGCGTACCCGCGAGGTATTGATTCCGAACATACCCTCGGCTCCTACCTTGAAGACCGGGGTAATCTGTTTGTCGAGATTCAGCCCCACGATGGCCCGCATATCTCCGAAGAACGGATGGTTGATGAGAGGAGTGGTGACGCCGCCCTTGATACCGAGCGACCAGTTGTCAGTGAATTTCGGTGTGGCGATAGCTTCCTGTGCGGAGGCCGCCGATACTGCACTTATTGCCAATGCAGCAGTTAGAAGCATTTTTTTCATAACTCTATTTGTTTAGTTTTGATTCTCGCATCCGGCTGTTCCGGAAGGGCATTCGTGGAATTTATCTTTCCTTGATGCATCATTATAACGCCGTCCTGCCGAAAAGGGTTGAGTCTATCGCCACATTATTCAGATTTCAAACGTTTCTCTCACTTCTCAGACGAGTCGCTGACCCTCTCCACCACCATCTCGTCGACCAGGGCATGGTTGGTGGCGAGATTCATGTTCTCGTCGTCGCTGTCATACTCGAGCTTGACCACGTGGCGCCCCGCCGGAACGCTGATACGGACGGTGTTGCTCATCCCCCAGTCGTCCCAGTTGCCGACGCCGCGCTGCGGCATCACCACCGTGCCGGCATCCACACCGTCTACCGAGAGCGAGCGCACGGCACACTTGTTTTCCGTATTCACCGGGCCGTTGCCGTTGGCATACCTGAACGCGATTGTGTATACACCCTCGTCGAGGTCGATCGGGAACTCCAGGGGAGCCGACCCATGGTCAAGCTCGGCGAAGCCCGCGCCGTGATAACCCTTCACGCCATCTTTGGCGGGATATGACACCTCTTTCGAGCTCATGACAGTCTTTTCGGCACCCGGCTGGACCGCAGCCCTGGCCCGGTTGCTGCGGGGCTCCGAGGCGAAGCCCTGCGTGCCGTCGCCGGCCACGCCTATCACCTGCCACTCCCCCTCCTCGGCGGCCGGCCAGCTCGTGGTGTGCGTGCGCCCCACTTCACGGCCGTCGCGCAACACGATATACTCGCCTATGTATTCGATCGGGTTCCATCTCAGCTCGTTCATCAGCGGCTTGCCGTCGGTCGCGGTGCCGTCGTTGTCGAGCCACGCCATCGGGGTAAGCGGAGCCTTGAGATTGGCCACATTGTTCACCTTCATCTCCGGAATCGGCCTGCTGTCCATCTCCACGGAGATGTTTGCGCCGTTTTTAAGCACATCTGCCGGTATCACCTTATCGGCAGGATAAGACTTGCCGTTTACCGTCAGGCTCTTCACATTGGCTCCATATCCGTCGACCGTGATATTAAGCCTGCCTCCGCGATACGGGAAATTGTCGAGGCTCCGCTGCCCGGCCAGGGCCTGCGGCACGAATGGCTTTATCAGCAGGCCGTCCTTCTCGAAATGTATGCCGAACAGAATCCGGTTGGTCAGGGCAAGGTTGCCCGAGAGGCTCCAGAGCATGTTGGATGAGTTGAGCTCGGTGAAATAGTCGCCGTTGTCGAGGTTGAAATTCTCCTTGTTGGTGGCGAAGAGCGCGGCCGGGCGCACCACCGAGCCTATCCCTTCGAGCGTACCCTTCTCGTTGCCGGCCTTGGCCTGGGCGAGCGCCCAGTAGGAGGCCACGAACGGCCACAGGGCGTTGTTGTGGTAGTTGGGCATGTCGGCTATCTGCGGATAGAATATCCCCGGGCCGTAGGGGGTATGCGGATTGTTCTGAGAGATCGATTTCTGCCTGTCGGCAGGAGCCACGTCATAGAGGATGGCGAGCGACTCCCCGAGCGTCTCGGCGCGCGGATTCAGGATCTTGCAGTCGCGCCCGTAGGTATACATTCCGTAATACCCCTTGTCGGGCATCCAGAAAGTCCTGTCGATTGCCGAGGCCATGTCGGCCGAGGCCTTTCCGAACTCCAGGGCCTCGCTTTTCTTGCGGAGCTCGGCAGCCATCTGCGAGGCGGCGCCCAAGGCGGCTGCGTAAAGCACGTTGGTGCCCATCGCCTCGCTCTGCGATATGTCGGCGGTCTGCATCCATTTCGGATAGCTCTGCTCGCGCCAGTCGATGAAGGAGGTCTCCCCTTTCACCAGCCCCCTGTCGCTCACGATCGTGCGGGCGTCCTTGTAGATCGACCTCACGATAATCGGATATACCCTCTCAAGCCATTTCCTGTCGCCGGTCACTTTATAGATTTCCCAGGCTGCGAGCGTCCACACCATGCGGTCGGTGCTCACGGGCCACGCTCCTCCGGAGCCGGTGTCCTGGATTATCTGCCCCTCCTTGTTCACCTTCTTCATGAGCGAGATCATGGAAGCCTCGGGCTGCAGGGCGGCCATGGAGAGGATAATGCTGTAGCTCACGTCGCGCGTCCACACTCCGGCCCATTCCTTGCCTGTGCGCAGCGTGGTGTCGGGCTCCACGGCGTTCACCATCTCGTCGAGCCCCATGTTGTAGACCGCCTGCAGAAGCGGATTGGGCTCGCGGAGCACGGGATAGCTGCGGAGGTCGTTCTTGCGCCTCCAGGTCTGCTCCACGGGCATGAAATAACCCGGGCGCCCCTTGTAGGTGGAATGAATCTCCTCGGGGCTCACGGCCCAGGCCTTGAACTCGTCCTGATACAGCGTGTCGCCCACCCAGCGGTAGGCGTCTGTGGCGACCACCAGAGCGTCGTCGCCTGTGCTTGTCACGGTATTTGTCACGGTGTTTTTAGCGGGCGCGCCGAAGGCGGTCCCGGCAGCCGCCCCTGCCAGGGCGAGCGTCAGAATTGCGTTTCTCATATGGGTTGCATTTCAGTTTTTCTTCTTTTTGCCATGCTGGCGCTGTTTCCCCTTCCCCTTGCGGTCGCGCGGATTGTTGCGCGCCCCGGCCTTGGGCTGCGTCAGCGGTTTGTTGGGGTTTCCCTCGTCGGTGATGAGCGCGAAGTCGAGCTGCTTGCGGTCGAGGTCGGCACGCGCCACCTGCACCTTCACCCTGTCGCCGAGGGTATACATATTGTGGTGGCTGCGCCCCACGAGGCGGTAGTTCTTCTCGTCGAGGTCATAGAAGTCGTCGGCCAGGTCGCGCACGGGCACGAGCCCCTCGCACATGCTCTCGTCGAGCTCCACGTAGAATCCCCATTCCGTCACTCCGGAGATCACACCGCTGTAGACCTCCCCGAGGCGGTCGCGCATATACTCCACCTGCTTGTAGCGTATCGAGGCACGCTCGGCGTTGGCGGCGAGCTGCTCCATGTCGGAGGAGTGCTGGCATTGCTCCTCGAGCTTTAGCTTGTCGACGCTGCGCGCCCCGTCGGCGTATTTCGCCAGCAGGCGGTGTACCATCATGTCGGGATAGCGGCGTATGGGCGACGTGAAGTGGGTGTAGTATTCCAGGGCGAGGCCGTAGTGTCCGATGTTGTCGGTGGTGTAGACGGCCTTGGCCATGCTCCGGATGGCGAGCATGGCGAGCATGTTCTCCTCCCCCTTCCCCTTGACGTCACGCAGCAGGCGGTTGAGGCTCTTGTTGACCTCGCGGGCCTTGCCGTCGGCGTTTATCTTATAGCCGAAACGCGACGCTATCATCGAGAAATTGGTGATCTTCTCAGGGTCGGGATTGTCGTGGACGCGATAGACGAACGACTTCGGCTTCTTCCCGGAGGCCACCTTCCCGATGCTCTCGGCCACGGTCAGGTTGGCCAGCAGCATGAACTCCTCGATGAGTTTGTTGGCCTCCTTCGATTCCTTGAAGTAGACGTCGATGGGATGGCCGTCCTTGTCGATCTCGAAGCGCACCTCGGCGCGGTCGAACTCCAGCGCCCCGTTGTCGTAGCGGCGTTTGCGGAGCTGCGCGGCCAGGCTGTTGAGGGTATTCACCTCGCGTGCGAAATCCCCCTCCCCGGTCTCGATTATCTTCTGGGCCTCCTCGTAGGTGAAGCGGCGGTCGGAGCGTATCACGGTGCGCCCGATGCGGTGGTTGACCACGTTGGCCTTGGCGTCAAGCTCGAATATCGCGGAGAAAGTCAGCTTCTCCTCGTCGGGGCGCAGCGAGCAGATGCCGTTGGAGAGGCGCTCGGGAAGCATAGGGATGGTGCGGTCTACGAGATAGACGCTCGTGGCGCGCGCCTGCGCCTCCTTGTCAATCACGCTTCCGGGATGCACGTAATGGGTGACGTCGGCGATATGCACGCCCACCTCCCAGTTGCCGTTGGCGAGCTGGCGTATCGAGAGGGCGTCGTCGAAGTCCTTGGCGTCGCGCGGGTCGATGGTGAAGGTGGTCACTCCGCGGAAGTCCTCCCTGCGCGCCACCTCCTCGTCGGTGATTCCGGCGTCGATTCTCTGCGCCGCCTTCTCCACGTTCTCGGGATATTTGTATGGCAGGCCGAACTCAGCCAGGATGGCGTGCATCTCGGCGGTGTTCTCCCCCTTGCGTCCGAGGATGTCGACCACCTCCCCCTTGGGGTTCATCTCCTCGTCGGGCCATACGGTGATGCGGGCAATGGCCTTGTCGCCGCTCTTGCCCCCCTTGAGCTTGGAGCGCGGGATGATGATGTCGGCGGCGAGGAACTTCGAGTCGGTCACCAGCGCGGCATAGTTCTTGTCGACCTTCAGAGTGCCGATGAATACCTGGTCTTTCACCTCCAGGATCTCGATCACCTTGGCCTCGGGCTCCTGGCCCTTGCGGTTGGCCGACACCTCTACCCTTACCTTGTCGCCGTTGAGGGCGTGCATGGAGTTGCGCTCGGCCACGAGAATCTGCTCGTCGTCGATGAGCACGGCGTTGCGGCCGTTGCTGCGGCGCACGAATATGCCGACGTTCTCGGTGCCCCTCTTTATCTTGGCCTTGTATCTTCCCATGCTCACCTCGGCGATCTCATCGGCCGCGGTGAGCTCGTCGAGAAGGTTTATCACGTCGATCCTGTTGGCCGGATGGTTGGCTCCGATTCCGTATGCGATCTGCTTGTAGTTGAATGCCTGCCGGTTCTCTTTCTTCAGAAACTCCAGGATCTTCTCCATGAGTTCCTTCTTGCGCATCCTCGCGCCGGGGGTCTTCCCCGCTGTATCTTTGCTCATATGCTTGTCTTCCTTTCGTGGTTATACTTTCCTTTCATAACACTCCACGCCCCCTCATTTCCCTTGTCCGGGTTCGGAATTTGCGGTTTCCGGATGGAAATGCGCGTCGAGTATGGCGGCCTTCGCCTTTCCCACCACCTTCTCCACTTCCTCGCGCGACGCCTCTTTGAGCCGCTTCACGCTCTTGAAATGCTTCATGAGGGTCCGGGCGGTGACGGCCCCGATGCCCTTTATGGTGTCGAGCTCGCTGACCACCTGCCCCTTCGAGCGGCGGTCGCGGTGGTGGGTGATTCCGAAGCGGTGGGCCTCGTCGCGCAGCGCCTGCACCACCCTCAGGCTCGGGCTCAGCTTGTCGATATAGAGCGGCAAAGTGTCGCCGGGGAAATAGATCTCCTCCAGGCGTTTCGCGATGCCCACAAGCGCCACCTCTCCCCTGATTCCCATCTCGTCGAAGGCCTCCACGGCAGCGCTCAGCTGCCCCTTGCCTCCGTCTACCACCACCAGCTGCGGCAGCGTCTCCCCCTCGGCCATCATCCGCGAGTAACGCCGGTGGAGCACCTCCTTCATCGACGCGAAGTCGTCGGCCCCCACCACCGTCTTGATGTTGAAATGCCGGTAGTCGCGCTTGGCGGGCTTGCCGTTGCGGAACACGACACAGCTCGCCACAGGATTCGTGCCCTGGATGTTGGAATTGTCGAAACACTCTATGTGGCGCGGCTCGACATTGAGCCGGAAGTCCTCCTTCATCTGGGCCATGAGACGGTTGACACCCTGCTCCGGATCGAGCTTCTCGGCCTGCTTCTGCTTGTCGCGCATATACTGCGTGGCGTTCTTCACGCCGATATCGAGCATCTTCCTCTTGTCGCCGCGCTGAGGCACGGTGAACCGCACTCCCTCGAACTCCACGTCCGGAAGGAACGGCACCACCACCAGGTCGTATTCCCGGCCGAACCGTCGCGCCACCTCGCTCATGGCCAGCGACAGGATCTCCTCCTTTGTCTCGGCGAGACGGCGGCGGAACTCCATGTTCAGGCTCTGCACCACCGCGCCCCGGTGGAGATGCATGAAGTTGATGAAGGCGGTGTCGGCATCCTCGACGTATGCGAACATATCCATCTCCGGGGTCTCGGTCATGCCGATCACCGACTTCGCGTTGTATTTTCCGACCGCCTCGCATTTCTCCTTTACAGCCTGCGCCTCCTCGAAACGCATCTCGTCGGCAAGCCTCGTCATCTCCTCGCGCAGGCGACGCTCCAGGCTGACGGTCTCGCCGCTGAGAATCTGCCTCACCTCCGCCACATACCGTCCGTATTCCTCCTTGCTCACCAGCCCTCGGCACGGGCCTCCGCATTTTCCGATATGGTAGTCGAGACAGAGGCTGAACTTTCCTCGGGCTATCTGGCGTTCCTCAAGCTGATGGCGGCAGCTGCGCAGAGGATAGACGTCGCGTATGAGCTGGAGCACAACCCTCGCCGACTGCTGGTTGCTGTAGGGGCCGTAATAGCGGGCGTCGAGTCCGCGCTCGCGGGTCATGAAGACGCGGGGATACTCCTCTTTGGTCACCACGATCCAGGGATACGACTTGTCGTCCTTGAGCAGGACGTTGTAGCGCGGCTGATACTCCTTTATCATCGCGTTCTCGAGATGGAGGGCATCCTCCTCGCTCCCCACCACGATGAAACGCATGTCGACGATGTTGCGCACGAGCAGATTGGTCCTCACCGAGTCGTGGCGGCGGTTGAAGTAAGAGGAGACACGCCTCTTGAGGCGCTTCGCCTTCCCGACGTATATCACCTTCCCGTGGCGGTCGAGATACATATACACTCCCGGCGACTCCGGGAGCGACAGTATCTTTTCGCGCAGATGGTTTCCGGGGCGGTTCTCGCGTATGTCCTCGGGCGTGCGGTCGGGCTGTATCTCCACCCCGAAACCGCCGTCTTCATCGATGTTTCGCCCCACGTCGGCCAGGGTATCCGCGATTCTCGCGAAAGTCTCGTTGTTTTCTGACGTGCGGTCGGTCATTTCTTTTCCGGTTGTATGGTCAATACTTGAGCAGTGATGTCACCTCGATGTCGTCGGGCAGCGTGTCGCGTCCGTGGAGGGATTCGAGCTCCACTATGAAGTTCACATAGATTTTCTCCGGGTTCATCGACTTTACGAGCTCGCAGCATGCGGCCATTGTGCCCCCGGTGGCGAGCAGGTCGTCATGGATCAGCACCACGTCGTCGCTGCTGATGGCGTCGCTGTGGAGCTCGATGGTGTCTATGCCGTATTCCTTGGCATACGATTTTTTCACAGTCACGGAGGGCAGCTTGCCGGGCTTGCGCGCGGGGACAAATCCGCATCCCAGCTCATAGGCCAGGATGCTGCCGCCGATGAATCCGCGCGACTCGATGCCCACTACCTTTGTTATCCCCTTGTCGCGGTAGAGGGCGGCGAGCTCGCGACTCATGAGCTGAAGCGACGCCGCGTTCTTGAGCATAGTGGTCAGGTCGCGAAACATGATTCCCTTCGTGGGAAAGTCCGGCACGTTGCGGATCTCCAGTTTTAGATCTTCCAATTTCATGTTGTCTCGTTTTTAGTTTACTCCGACAAATGTTCCACGTGGAACAATTCTCTCTTATCTTGTTGTGTCTTAATATTATCCGCTGTTAAAGTTGAAGTCCGGAATCAAGGTTTCGACTCTCTTCCGGGAGTGTTCCTCACTTTCTGACCATAAGCATCAATATGCTGACGTCGGCCGGCGAGACGCCGGGTATGCGGGAGGCCTGTCCGATGGTGGCCGGACGGTGTCTCTGCAGCTTCTGGCGCGCTTCCGTGCTCAGGGATGTTATCTTTTCATAATCCAGGCTGTCGGGGAGCCTTACCCCCTCCAGGCGCCGCGCTTTCTCGGCAAGCTCGGCCTCGCGCCTGATATAGCCTTCATATTTTATCAGTATCTCGGCTGCCTCGGCAATCTCCTCGCGTCGCCCGTCGGCGATGTCGCGGATGCGGCGGTCAAGGGCCGGGACAATGTCACGGAGCGTGGCCATGTCAAGCTGGGGACGTTTGATCAGCTCCGAGAGTCTGACGCCGCTGTCCAGGGGTGACGTCCCGAGAGCCGCCAGGCGTTCGTTGGTTCCCTTTGTTGCCTTCACCTTGTATTCGCCACACCATTCTATCAGGGAGTCGCGTTCCTTTCGCTTGCTCTCCATCAGGGCCAGGCGGTGCTGGTCGGCAAGTCCTATGCTGTGGCCTATGGGTGTCAGACGCATGTCGGCGTCATCCTGGCGCAGCAGTATCCTGTATTCTGCGCGGGAGGTGAACATACGGTAGGGCTCGTCAACCCCTTTTGTCACGAGGTCGTCGATCAGCACTCCGATATATGCCTGGTCGCGGCCGAGCACGAGCGGGGACTCCCCCTTCACGGCGCGGGCGGCGTTGATGCCGGCCATCAGTCCCTGGGCGGCGGCCTCCTCGTAGCCGGTCGTGCCGTTCACCTGTCCGGCGAAGTACAAGCCCTCCACGAGTCTTGTCTGAAGGTCGTGGGTAAGCTGCGTGGGCGGGAAGAAATCGTATTCTATGGCGTATCCGGGGCGGTAGAAATGCACGTCGCGGAGCGCCGGTATCTTTGTCAGTGACTCAAGCTGCACTCTCCATGGCAGCGAGCTGGAGAATCCGTTGATATAATATTCGTCGGTGGTCTCACCCTCGGGCTCAAGGAAGAGCTGGTGGCTCTCCTTGTCGGCGAAGGTCACTATCTTTGTCTCTATGCTCGGGCAGTAACGTGGCCCGATGCTCTTTATCTGGCCGTTGTAAAGGGGTGAGTCGGCCAGGTTGTCGCGCAATATCTGATGTGATTCAGGATTGGTGTGCACGGTATAGCAGCTCCTTTGGCGCAGGGTGCTTCTCACTTCCGGCAGGAAGGAGAATTTGTGCAGACGGTCGTCATCGCCGGGCTGTTCCTGCGCCAGGGAGAGGTCGATCGACCTGCCGGAGATGCGTGCCGGCGTACCGGTTTTCATTCTTCCTGTCTCGAAACCGAGGGCGGCGAGCTGTTCGGTGATTCCGTGGCTGGCGGGCTCGGAGATTCGTCCCCCCTCCACCATGTCGCGCCCGAAATGCATCAGTCCGTTAAGGAATGTTCCGGCTGTCAGTATCACCTTTTTCGCCTTGAAATCGAAGCCTAACGCCGTGCTGACGCCTTCGATTCTCGGCCGGTCGCCGTCGCTGGCCATTATCAGCCTTGTGGCCATGTCCTGGAAGAGATACAGACCGTCGGTGGAATCGAGGATTCCGCGCCAGGTGTCGATGAAACGGGTGCGGTCTGACTGCACGCGGGGCGACCATACGGCCGGTCCTTTCGAGCGGTTGAGCATCCGGAACTGTATGGCAGTCTTGTCGGCCACGATGCCGGTCATGCCGCCGAGGGCGTCGATTTCCCTCACTATCTGCCCTTTGGCTATGCCACCTATCGCGGGATTGCACGACATCTGGGCGACGCGGTTGAGATCTGCGGTTATGAGCAGCGTGCGCGCGCCGAGCCGTGCGGCGGCTACGGCAGCCTCGCATCCGGCGTGGCCGGCTCCGACCACTATTATGTCATAATAGAATTGCATCTATTCTTACTCTTGGTTGCGGGCCACGGTCTGCGACCGGAGCCACGATGTTTCTGTTGCCGCCGGTCTGCGACCGGGGCCACGATATTGCTGCTTCTACGACTCTTTCCAGAGCTCGAGGGCGGCGTTTTCCGCCCTCTCCATTATCTCGCGCTCGCCTGGCCCTTTGTCGTTGATGCCGCAGAGATGGAGCACGCCGTGCGCTATGACCCTCATCAGCTCCCGCCGGTATGGCTCGCCGAGTTCCTCGGCGTTGGTAGCCACGGTGTCGAGCGAGAGGTATATGTCACCGGCTATCTTGTCATCATGGCTATAGTCGAAGGTGATGATATCGGTGAAATAGTCATGACCGAGATATTTGCGGTTGGCGTCGAGTATGTCGGCGTCGCTGCAGAAGAGGTAGTTGATGTTGCCTACCCTTTTGCCGTGGGACGCGGCGACGATACCGAGCCATCGTCCTGTCTTTTCAAGGTCGATGTCGGGCATCTCGACGTTGGAGGTTTGGAAATCTATCATTGTATATGGTCGTAGTAGTTTTCGTAGAGTAAGAATGCTCGGGAGGGCTCAGACATGCCTCCCGCAAAGCAAGAAACAAAAATACAAAATATTTCTCTAACCGCCAAATCAAATTTCATGAGGACTTCGCGCGAAGGATATGCCAGTTATCTGCCGACCTCGCTTTTTATGCCAACCGAAAGCACTTTCGCTTCTATTTCATCATAATTTTCTCGATGTATACAAACTGCGTATACCTCTCCCCTACAGGTACTTATATTCATTTGCACTTAAATTTAGCCCTGTCAGAATCGAATATTCGTACTGGAGCCGACGATTATAGGGGAATTTTTTTAACATGATTTAAAAAAATCCAAAAATTTTTTCTCAGCCGCCCAAGATCTTCAGTTCCTGGCGCGAAGCGCAGTTCCCACAAGTTCCCATAGAAGTTCCCATTGCCCGCAAGCGGTCAAAAGTTCTGAGCGCGCCGCAGGCCCTCATGGTTCGCGCTGCCTTCCGGCAGCTTCAAGCACTCACACATCGATTTCTCGACAATGCTGTTTTCTCAACGGCGCTGTGGCCGTTGGCCACAGGAACTCTGAGGAGCCTGCGGCGCGCGCAGAACTTTCATTCGCTCCGCTCATGTGGGAACTTTGCCATGGGAACGAAGGGGAACATTGAGCGGTAATAATTGACTACCAAAATCAGGAATAGACAATTCATTAATTTGTTGCTCAACCATATAAGGCGAATTGTTGTTGATATTCTTGTATCAAACACACCAAAACAAAACAGATTATGAATACAGAAGATTTGAAACTGAAGGCGAATGCGGCGCAGGCCGCTGCCGCGGCATCGGTGGCTGAAGCCAAGGCTGCCACAGCTGATGAGGTGCAGGCATTGAAAGACAAAGGTGCTGAGGTCAAGGCACAGGCTGCCGACAAGGTGGCGGCGTTGAAAGACAAGGCGGCTGACATCAAGGATGCGGCAGCCGACAAGATTGATGATCTCAAGGATGCCGCTGCCGACAAACTCGGTGACGTCAAGGAGAAGGCTGGCGGGATATTCGAGAATCTGAAAGACAAGGCAGCGGATTTCCTGGATGCGGCGGCCGACAAGGCCGGCGACTGGGCCGACAAACTCAAGAGCTGACGCTCAATCAACTATGAACGATGAGTGATTAGTGATAAAC
>DKYZ01000077.1:20364-31678 GCA_002493515.1 Porphyromonadaceae bacterium UBA7087
GTTTATCACTAATCACTCATCGTTTATCACTGAATAAGGGATGAAAGCGGATTTAGCGGATTTTTCAGCGCCGTCGGCGCTCATGTATGGATTTTTCGGCTGGGGTGTGGCCGACGGCCACAGGAACTCTGAGGAGCTTGCGGCGCGCGCAGAACTTTCATTCGCTCCGCTCATGGGGGAACTGGTCGTGGGAACAGAGGGGGAACATTGTTCGGCAAATCCCTGGAAAATGTTGACCGTTGCTGATTGTAACGCATTGAAGCACAGGGATACAATGTTCCCCTTTGTTCCCATAGAAGTTTCCATGACCGCTTGCGGACAAAAAGTTCTGCGCGCGCCGCAGGCCCATCCATGTTCGCGCTGCCATAAGGCAGCGCCTCATGCACCCACGCATAGTTTTATCGACAGTGCTGTGGCCGTCGGCAACAGAAACTCTAAGGAGCCTGCGGCGCGCGCAGAACTTTCATTCGCTCCGCTCATGGGGGAACTGGTCGTGGGAACAAGGGGGAACATTGAGCAGGAAAAATCCGCGAAAATCCGCCGTAATCCGCGTCTCCCATCCTAAGGCCGTTCGGCCTTAGGATGATCCGCGATGAAAAACCATCCGTCGATCTAACGATAAACTATGAGTGATTAACGATAAACATGACAGCATACCGTTTATCACTTATCACTTATAGCTTATCACTTATAGCTTATCACTTATAGCTTATCACTCATCGTTTATCACTTATCACTTATAGCTTATCACTTATAGCTTATCACTTATAGCTTATCACTTATCACTAATCGTTTATCACTAATCATTTATCACTCGTTTTGCCGCTCGGGGTGCGGTTGATGACGCGACGGAAGAGCTCGACATCCTTCGCACCCGACTTCTCGATGCGCTTCTTGAGACGGTACCAGCGGTTGTAATAGTTCCCCTCTTTTATATCGCAAAGCAGACACACCGACCGCATCGAATAACCGGCCAGTATACACGTCAGCATCCGCACATCGCGCTCCTTCAACGACGGTATCTGCTCCTTCATTTTACTCAGCAAACCATCATTGGCAGCGTCAAGAGCCGCCTGCCACACTGCCACATTCTCCGGTGACTTCATATTCTCCACCTCCCGCTTGAACGTTGTCATCATATTTTTCAAACGCTCCTCCGGCAACTCATCCTTCTCCCCCTTCAACCTGAAATAATCCTTGCAGAGCGAGTCCAGCACATTCAGAGGCATCCTCAGACTCTTGTCAACCTTCATTGAGAGGGAATCCTTCAGGCCTGCCGTCTCCACCATCAGCGCCTCCATCCGCTCTATCGCCTCCGCCCTCTCCTTTCGAGCCTCCTCCTCACTCCTCTGCAGCTCCGCATTCCTGGCCCTCGTCTCGGCCTCTATCCTCCTCAGCCTCTCATTCTCGCTCCGCGCCTCAGCCTCCTGTCTTTGCAGCCTCTCATTCTCGCTCCGCGTCTCAGCCTCCAACCTTTGCAGCCTCTCATTCTCGCTCCGCGTCTCAGCCTCAAGCCTTTGCAGCCTCTCGTTCTCGCTCCGTGCCTCAGCCTCAAGCCTCGCCGCCGTCTCCCCCTTCATCCTTGCCTCTGACTCCCTGTTCTGCAGCTCCTTCATCCTGAGACGGTTTCTCATACGGTAGATAATGAACGCAAACACACCCACAATGACGAGGATTAACGTGAGGGAAACATAGACCAGACGGTTTCTGACGCTCCTCAGATGCTCCTTCTCGGCGCGCTCCCTGTGGTAATCACGCTCTATGAGCGATATCTCCTCACGCACCGCGCCCCTCAGGTTCCCCCTCTCCAGCTCCGTCATCTTTCGCAGCTCCTCGTAATAGAGGGGGATGTCGCCCAGACTGTCGGCAAGATTGCACAGGGCATAATGATAATTCACGTCATTGTCGTAGTCCGGATTCTCCATGCGCTCCAGCTCCAGGTAATGCCTCGCGCTGTCGTACATGCAGACATTAATGAACATGTCGGCCACCAACGGCTTGCTCTCCTGCAGATTCACCCCTCCCCAGTATTCAAGTGCCTTCCGGTAGTGATCGTAGGCCTCCCTATGCCGCTTAAGAAGGGAAAGGGGATATATATAGGTATTATGAAGCAGACCGAGCCCAATGGAGTCATCATCTATGGGATTATCACTAATGCTGTCGAGGAGCGCTATCGACCTCTCCTCCATGAAATCATCCTGGGAATATGCCTGGGCAACTGAGATCCGGGAGAAAAGCTCATTCTTCCTCCGGCCGATCTCATGGAAGATATCGGCTGCCTTGCGGTAGTAGGAAGCTGCCTGTTGATGATTGTAGACATCATTATATATACCTCCAATCAGGTCATAGTTCTTGGCCTCAAACCGTCGGTTCCCGACTTTCTCATTCCATTCAAGGGATTTCAACGCGCCCTTCATCGCCCCGGGATAGTCCCCGGTCAATAATAAAATTTGAGCTCTGTAAAAATTGGATTCGACGGCATAACCATGAAGCTTTTCAGCCTCGAAATATCTCACTGCCTTACCAATGATGGAATCGGTCGTATCGAATGTATGGTCTATCGCGTGGGCACGCGTAATCAGCAGGCAGTATCTTGCCTCAGACTCCCCACCCGGCTTTAGCATGTCTGCATCGATGCTCTCCAGTAGCTTCAATGCGGAATCCGGATATTCCTCCTGAATCTGCTCGACGCGGTCAAGCGTGCGACTCACTTCATCCCTGCCGCAGCCGGACAGAACGAAACTGAATATTATTAAAAGCGGGATGTACCTTAAGAATTTCATATTTTTTCTATTGCTGATTTTTCCACAAAATTAACCAAAATCCCCCAAACAGGCAAAAGTGGTTTCATCAAAAAAATCTCATACCATATGACCGGTTTCTGCCAAAGGGGGCTGAAAAATCCCATAAAAATATTTATCATCTCCTAAATTGACCAGTCTGCAAATACGCATTAACAGAGGGGTTTAGCAAAAGTGATAAGGTTTCAAAATTTATCACTTTTGTAATGCCCTGTCTTACAATATCTTACATTTTCACAAAATTCAATTTGATAAACGTTTTTTGACCCCAAAAATTTGGAAGCAATTGATACCAGGGCTAATTTTGCGCCGTAATCAAAACTAAAAACAACAATGGCAAGACTAAAATTATCACTCACAATATCCTTCCTTCTTCTCGCCTTGGCAAGCCTCAACGCCGAGCCGACAGTCATCAGACCCCGTACTGACAGGACTAAAAAGAACATAACATTAGAAAATAAAGCCAGAATAAAACCACACGGGGATAGTCTGCTCGAATCAAATGTCCAGTGCTTCTATTTGGAGGGCAGACTGTATTTCGGCTTCAGACAATCGGAAGGGAATGCAAAAGTCTCCGTTCTTAACGCGCAGACCGGCAGGGAATACACAATGACTGCCCTCTCAATCTGCCCCTTCAGCATCAGCGTCGGCGAGCACCCGGGATATTACCTCATAACGCTCACCACCGCCAAAGGCAACCACTACACCGGCGAGTATATAATCGAGGAGTAAGATAATAAAGACAAAAACAAACAGCATACGGCCCAAGCCAACTGAAAGCGGTATGCCATATACAAACAACTTTAACAACATTTGTTATGAAGAAAACATTTTTTATGCTAGCCCTCGCGGCGACTCTCACTTCCAACGCGCAGCTGGAGGTCAATTCCATAGGACAGACCCTCGCCGGCAACCCGTCTACATCCGTGACCTCGTCAACTCCCGTACGTTACGATTCCGGCGCGGCAATCAATGTGTTCGGACTCGACGAGGCACACGGAGGCTATATCTCTTTTGGTGACGGCATCAAGGTCTCTGTCGGTGAATGGCTCGGAGACTCCGACCAGCTCGGATTCCGCGGAGCCAAGGGTATGGTGTTCTCGGCGAATCTGCCAAACGTGCTGGCGTCGAAGATAGTCTTCAGCTACACCTCTGCGTCGGATGCGTTCAGATTCAACTGTCCCATATCCGCCTCCAACATCCTAACGTCTTCTGACGCGAGGCTGAAGACCGACATCGCCTCCCTGGAGGATTCCTGGAAGGGGCTCTCCGGCCTTAACTCGGTAAGCTACAGGATAGTGATCCCTACGGACACAGTCGCCGCCGATGACGGCGTTGCCACAAAGGACTCGAAGGCCAACTCCGAGGCTGCCGAGGGCGTTGACCACGGCATCTCCTACGGCTTCATCGCCCAGGAGGTGCAGAAAATATATCCTGACCTCGTTCGTGCCGATGAGAACGGGATGCTCGCCATCGACTACAACGGTTTCATCCCCTTGTTAGTTGATGCCGTCAAGAATCTTACGGCCAAGGTCGCCGAGCAGGAGGAGACAATCGCCACTCTTACCGATCCCGCCGGACCGTCGCGCAAGGCTGCTTCAGTCGGCGGTGTGGAGGCCGAGAAGATTGTGCTGATGCAGAACCGTCCCAATCCCTTCAACGTCGCCACAACTATTGAATGCACCCTTCCCGAGAGTGTTGGCAATGCCTTCCTGTGTGTCTATGACCTCCAGGGGAAACAGGTCAGCCACATTGACCTCACCGAGCGCGGAAGTGTCTCGACCGTCATCGATGGCTCCACTCTCCAGCCCGGCATGTACATCTATGCCCTCATAGCCGACGGCACTGAGATTGACAGCAAGAGAATGATATTGACTGACTAAAACATTTATATCATGAATATATCAACTCTCTTACGATATATTTGCCGCAGCCTGTTACCCTTCGTAATGGCATTTCCAGTGACATTCACGTCTCAGGCATCTAAGCAATCTATCGTACATACAGAAATATTCGATACGAAGGATTTAACCATCGAACACTTTGACTCACCTTCAGGAGATGGTACATATTCAAGATTGTCGTGGAAGAATATGTACCCAATAGGATTAATCGGCCAGCCAGAGCTGCTTGTGAAACATATAAGATTTCTTGTTCCTGATAACGCCTGTGATTTTTCAGTAGACATCCAGAATCCAGTTACAGCCAGTAATATAACTCTTGATTACCTTATTTATCCCGTACAAGAACCTAAATCTGTCAATGAATATAGTCATGATGATTTTACACCACCAGATACAGATTCATACCTGTTACCGATTCATATGAGGAGGGCTGAAATAGTAGAGGAATCAAATCTTGAAGGCCGATATCATGTCGTTACAGTGGCTCTCTATCCGTTAGAATATAACGCTGCTCATAATGAATTGACTGTTTATGGGTCAATGGAAGTGTTATTGTCATATAGAGAAAATATGAATCTGAGACACAATACACCATCTATTAATCAGAATGAAGGTATAGTTGACATAGCAGATTTTGTAGTCAATCCAGAATCGGTCAATTCTGACATATCTAAATCAATAAGTCAAAACCCAAACGGAGAATCTGTACCTTCATATTATTATATTATTTCTGAGAGGAATCTTTTGCCATCCCTTAAAGATTTGGAGATATGGAAGAGACAGAAGGGATACCATGTAGTGATGAAGGCTATCGAGGATATACTAAGTGATTCAAAATATAAAGTTAACTCCACCGACATTGTAGATGAAGCGGCATCTCTCAGAAATTATCTATCTGACGAGTTTGACAAGCATGGAAGCTTCTTCTGTTTTTTGGTTGGTGACCATAAAACAAAGATACCTGTACGTAAACTAAGAATCACCAACTCCAATAGTCCGCACAATATATTGCCTAATGGAAACAATTATATACCTACAGACAATTATTTTTCGGACTTGTCGAAAAATGGATGGAATATATTCAAGGATGCAAGTGGTCAATATGTTGGCGAACTTAATAATACACAGTATACTCCCAGCATCTATGTGGGCAGACTTTTATGTCATACACCGGAGCAAATAGGCAATTATATATCCAAACTAATATTATACGAGTCAAACCCTGGACGAGGAAACACATCTTATCTTGACGAAACCTGTCTGTATGTACAATACGACGGAAAGAATGATTATTCAGAAACTCTTAAATTAATGCAGTCTACATTTGAAAATGTGGATTGTAAATTGGATGTCATAATGTCGGATAGTAAGAAACGTGGTTATCCGACAGGTAAAATGATGCTTGAGTCAATAAACAAATGCGGATATAGCAGCCTTATGGGACATTCCTCACCAAGTGTAATATCCTGCTCTGGAATAGAGAATGAATCTGATAAATGGGAGTTTATAAAGGCATTGGAATATTACAAATACATTTCAAATACTGAGGGAGAAATCGCATTAAAGAACAATGACTGTATCAATAGCGGTCTTGACTTGATGACCAACTATGATTCACCGTCAGTCATTTATTCAATTGGGTGTACAACGTCTCCGTTTGACATCTACGAAGATATGAATGGCAAAGGCTGGCATTTTAAATATAATATCCCCCACACTATCCCATCCTCATATACGGTTGGCGGGAGATATGGAGGGGTAGCATTTCTCGGTAACACAAGAGTCGGATATTGGGACTATTCTCCTCATCTTGAACAGAAATTTCTCGAATCAGTCAAAAAATATCCTAAAATCGGGATTGCCGAAGCAATATCGAAATATTCTTATACTCCGACTAATAGTTTTGAAAGGCATGTAAGACATACCCATAATTTAATAGGAGACCCCGAATTTGAGATGTGGCAAAAACGGCCAAGGAATTTGAATATCAATATAACATGGCAAAATAATGCTATAAAGTTTTCAGGCGCAGATGTGGGTGGAAGTACTATAACTCTTGATGACGGAGAAGGGAATATAAAGGTTCTTAAGGACTTATTTCCGAACAGAATATTGACATACAGCAGTCCCGAAAACCGTATGGAAGCTATCAGCGTATTCAAAACCGGGTGTCTGCCTATTGTATCTTTGAAGTGTCAAAATCAAACCCTAACTGATGTTGACAAAACTTTTATTGTAAGAACGGCAGAAATCGGCTCAAATATAGATTCCGACATGTCATCAGGAGCTGTAAACATTGGTAACAAAGCAAATATATTTATTCATGCCATAGACCTTATTAAATGCGGGCCGGGAGTCAATATCGATTCCGGAGGTCGATTAAGTCTTATTTGCGATAGCAACACTTCTATTGATGGATGTAAAGTAAAATCTGGTGGCAATGTTAGCATAAAAGGAGACAGTGTCATTTTGTCCAACGGATTTTACGTTGCGAAGGGAGCCCATTTAACGATTAATAACAATTGATAACACTATTGTGTATAATGAAGAAAATATATTTATTTTTAATTGCATATATAATTCCATTGGGAGCTTCTTGCGCTGAATCCGTATTTTCCCATATCATCCGTGAAGACCGGGTCTGGGAATATGTGTATAACATAGGGGAAGTATGGAATCAAATGTTCCGGCTAAAATTTGAAGGTAAGGAAGAGCATGAGGGGCGGACATACCATAGATTGGTTCATACTGGAGATTTGGTTGGTTGGAAATCTGATTATGATTACGACAAGGATGAATATGTGACATGGGGACGGGAGGACTCTCCCAATGACAATGATATGGTCTACCTCATGCGTGAGGAGGAGGGACGCGTCTATCTGCTCAACAGCAATATGGGAGAAAGTCTGGATTGGGCTTTCGATCCGCAACCGGCTCCCAAAGAGGTTCTGATATATGACTTCAACATGAAGGCCGGTGAATCGTATAACCTGTTGGCCGGTATCTGGGATTGGAATAGCGAGCCGGAATGGCATTGCACAGGAGATTGGGCGCAATGTGAGATAATCTCAACAGACACTGTGGAGATTGATGGAGAGGAATGTATCGTTCAGAACGCATCCTTTGTTTTGTTGAATAATCTCAAGATTATAGACGGCATCGGATTCGCGGAACACGGCTTTCTCCCGTTCCTTTGTTGCGACATGAGGACTACACTCTTCAGATCAAACTACAACCTCAACCGGGTCTACAACGCAGCCGGGGAGGTAATCTACCGTGGTCTGGACATAGACCCGGAGACGGTATCGGTCGATGCGATTGAAACCCTGCCTTCAACGACACTCAGCTACGATGGTGTTTCGGTACAGGCGGTGAATCCCGCCGGAAACAGCATCACCCTTTCGCTGCTTGACATATCCGGCACGCTGATGTCGCGCAGTGAAGGCTCGGAAACTGCCGTAGCGTCTACCGCCGCCCTCACCCCCGGCGTTTATGTCGCCATAGCACAGGCTGACGGCGCGACCGTGACACGCCGCAAGTTCGTGGTGAGATAGACTGCATGAACCCACTCGGTCAACTATAAGCTATGAGTGATTAACGATAAACGCGACAGCATGCCGTTTATCGTTAATCACTCATAGTTTATCACTGAATAACGGTCATTTATTTGGAAATCAGAAGGGAAGGCGTTACCTTTGCATATGGATTGGTCTGCGTCCCGAAGGAACCGGGATGAACTTGAAACCAGTGCATTTGAATCATCCATAAATACGAATACCAACTCTTAAAAGCATTTGCATATGGGAAAAAAACTTTACACATTCTTGTTTGTCGCATGTGCCGCAGCCATGTCGGCGTCACTCCCCGCCTCGGCGGAGGAAACCGGTCCGCGCCTCATCCGCGAAGACCGTGTATGGGAATACCTGTACCAGGAGAATGGACTTCTGGACAATCCGGTTGTCGAGAACGGCGGGGACAACTACCTTCTGTTCCGCATGAGATTTGACGGGACATGTGAGATAGACGGCGTTGAATACCACAGGTTGCGTTACACAGGTAATGTCGTGAAATGGGCTTTTTCATATGAGGGAGACCTCTTCGGCTACGAGGAGACCACCAACGACAATCCGCAGGAATACCTCATGCGGGAAGAGGACGGAAAGGTATATGTCTTCAACAACTTCAACTCACCGGAAATTGAGGGGGATATTGAGATTCTGGACTATGACTTTAACCTGAGGGAGGGGGACTCATATCGTCTTGAATACTGCATTCCATTCTGGAAAAAAGAACCCATATGGGCGCCGGGTATAGAAGACAGATCCTCCATATTCACTGTCACGGAGGTTGATAAAACAGAGATTGACGGAAAAAACTGCCTCGTGCAGAAATTATATAAAAGTGAATCCTCACCGGATACCGACGCAGTGTACACCATTATAGAAGGCATCGGTTTCTGCGAGTCGGGATTCCTTCCTCTCTTTGTGTATGACACACGTGTATGTACCGACGCTATGAATTATACCCTTAATCGCGTCTACAACGCCGAAGGCGACATTATCTACCGTGGCCTGGACATCGATCCCGCCACTGTGTCCGTGGACCGGGTGACGGCTCAACCCTCTCCCGCAATCGAATATGACGACATGACGCTGACAGCGACAGGAAATGACGGCTCAAGCCTCACGCTGACGCTGTTTGAGGTGTCAGGTAAGGAGATTTCGGAAATTTCCGGCACCGGCAGTGTGTCGGCATCGACCGCCGCCCTATCCCCCGGAGTCTACGTCGCCGTGGCGGACGCCGACGGCTCGACCGTCGCACGCCGCAAGTTCGTGGTGAGATAATCTTATCCTGACAAGCCACAGCAAAAAAATCCGCGAGAATCCGCCCCATCCGCGTAAGCATCCCGATGGCGGCTGCCATCGGGATATCCGCGATGAAAACCCATCCCTCATCCGAATCTTTGCCAAAGCTGAGGCATCTGTTTTATGGATTGGGAAGGATAGCTCGCATCGCGGATTCTCCACAATGCCGGACGGCATTACGGAGAGGCAGACGCGGATTGCGGCGGATTCCCGCGGATTTTTTGCAGACCTGCACAACGCGCTGAAAACGGAATCTTCTTGCTCCGCGCGCAGAACAGCCCGCAAGCGGGCCTGGGAACTTTTTATGGGAACATATGGGAACAAAATTTACAGATTTTCAGGAATTTGTTTGTAACTATGGATAAAAGGTATTATATTTGCGCATGGATTGACGCCCGTCACCCCAACTGACGGGACGGCCTTGGACAAAAGGCCTTATAAGCTCTTCATGCAACACTGACACTAACCATTAAAAGCACTTGCATATGGAAAAAAATTTTTACACTTTCTTGATTGCCGCCTGCGCCACCGCCATGTCGGCGCAACTCCCCGCCTCGGCGCAGGAAACCCGTCCGAGTCTCTTCGACGAAGACAAGGTATGGGTCTATAAATCCATCCAAGATTCGGGTGCCAGGCATCTTATATCATATATGAGGTTTGACGGTGTAAAGGAATACGGAGGCAGGGAATATCACCGATTCCATACGTTCAAGACCCAGAGGGGGGAGCAGGGCGTCACATATCCGGAGTTCGACCACAATCCCTCGGAACGTGATTTCTATCTGCGTGAGGAGGACAGGAGGGTGTGGCTTCTTGTCGAGGGCAACAACGGAGTGGGGGACGGAGAGATTCTGCTCTATGACTTCAATCTAAGGGACGGGGACTCCATAACCATTCATCCTGTGGCGGACTCGGACTGCGAGGAGACCTACACAGTGAGGACTTCCGATCCGGTGGATGTCGGCGGTCACCGGTGCAAGGTCTTGTGGTATGAGGAATTAGAGATGCAGCAAGCCCTGAACATATACATGATAGAGGGAATAGGGCCTTCTGTGCATGGCACACTCGGGTATTATTCGCTGTTGTATACCAGCGGGGAGGGGGCAGACGGCAGTTCCGGCGGCGTGATGGCCACACGTCCGGACGCAGACCTGCTCATGGTGTGCGATGCCGGTGGCAATGTCATTTTCGACAACGTGAATGACGGCCCCAACGCGGGGACGGATGCAATCGAGCTTCAAGGCGACATACTCTATGACGGACATACGGTCGCGGCACCGGGATGCGACTTCCTGGAGATATACGGACTGGACGGCATGGCTGTGCGAAACCTTGGAGATAACGACACAATCTCTATGGACGTGTCAGCCTGTCCACAGGGTGTATATATTGTTGTCGCGGTCTCCGGAGATGCTGTTGTGGCACGAAAGAAGATTGTCGTGAGGTAGCCCCGGCCCGACGGCGTGCCCGTTGCCCGCCGCAGGTTCGTGGTGAGATAGCCAGCATCCTGACAATCCACTGATTTACAATTCACAGGGCGGCAAAGACGGCCCCCATGCTCCGTGTCACCGACAATAGCTGCTGTCGGTGACACGGATAAATTTTTACTATACCTGAGCATGAATCCGCGTCCATCCGTCCTTATTATACGTAATCGTCCCGGAGGTGATAAGCCGGAGGGATACCCACGATGAAAACACATCTATCAGCCAGAACACGGACGGGTAGTGTTTCACTGAGTGTG
>DKYZ01000122.1 GCA_002493515.1 Porphyromonadaceae bacterium UBA7087
GTTCTGATAGTCGCCGCGGTTGGCGTCGATGCTGCCGAGCATACCGTTGTCGACGGCCACAGCCAGCTCATGCTCGAATGTATGGCCGGCGAGCGTGGCGTGGTTCACCTCGATATTGAGCTTGAAATCCTTATCAAGACCATGGGCTTTCAGGAAACCTATCACGGTCTCTGAATCGACGTCATACTGATGCTTTGTAGGCTCCATGGGCTTCGGCTCGATCAGGAAAGTGCCCGTAAAGCCTTTCGAGCGGGCATAATCGCGCGCGAGCCTCAGCATCATTGCCAGATGCTCCTTCTCGCGCTTCTGGTCGGTGTTGAGTATGCTCATATAGCCCTCACGGCCGCCCCAAAACACGTAATTTGTGCCGCCGAGAGCGATTGTGGCATCGATTGCGTTCTTTATCTGCACGGCTGCGCGTGCTGTCACGTCGAAATCGGGATTGGTGGCCGCGCCGTTCATATAGCGCTTGTGGCTGAAGACGTTGGCCGTTCCCCAGAGGTTCCTGATGCCCGTGGCGGCCATCTTCTCCTTGAGATACGCCACAATCTCCTTCATGTTGCGCTCATACTCCTCGATGGAGCTTCCCTCGCTCACGAGATCGACGTCATGGAAGCAGAAATACTCTATTCCCATCTTCTCCATAAACTCGAAGCCGGCGTCCGCCTTGTCTTTCGCTGCCTGCAGGGGATCAGCGCTGGCATTCCACGGGAAAGTCTTCGTGCCCCCGCCGAACTGGTCGCCACCCTCGGCGCAGAGTGTGTGCCACCATGCCATGGCGAACTTCAGCCACTCCTTCATCGGCTTGCCGAGCACCATCTTGTCGGCGTCATAATACCTGTAGGCAAGGGGATTGCGGCTCTCCTTACCTTCGAACTTGATTTTCCCTATGCCGGGAAAGTATTCTTTCTTCTCCATATCTTTATTATTATTCTGGTTTCCTAATCCTTGATCTGTTTTTCCAATATCTCCTTCCATCTGCCATAGGCCTCCACCACTGGCGCACGGTCGGCCGCCGGAGCTATCTCCATGATGCTCCTGAGAGTGGAGAATGCCTCTTTCGGCGATGAATAGATTCCCGCTCCTATTCCGGCTCCCTTCGCCGCTCCCATGGCTCCGTCGGTGTCCACAAGGTCGATTGCAGCTCCCGAAACCGTAGCGAGCGTCTGGCGGAAAATATCGCTCAGGAACATGTTTGCATGTCCGGCATGGATACGCTTTATCTCCATCCCCATCTCCTCCATTATTTCCATGCCATACATGAAGGAGAAGACTATCCCCTCCTGGGCGGCGCGGATAATGTGGCTGCGGTTGTGGATGTTGAAATTCACTCCATGCACCGAGCAGCCGATCTGCCTGTTCTCGAGCACACGCTCCGCTCCGTTGCCGAACGGCAGTATCGTCACTCCGGCGCTTCCTGCCGGGGCCTGTGCCGCGAGACGGTTCATGTCGGCATAGGATATTCCCTCTGGAGCGACATTGCGCTTTATCCAGGAATTGAGGATTCCGGTGCCGTTGATGCAGGTCATGACGCCTATGCGCGGAGCCGGAGCTGTATGGTTGACGTGAGCGAAATTATTGACACGGGAATATGTGTCATAGGCGAGCACGCCGTTGATGCCGTAGACCACCCCCGACGTGCCGGCGGTAGAAGCCACCTCTCCCGGCTCGAAGACATTGAGCGACAGGGCGTTGTTCGGCTGGTCGCCCGCGCGGTAGGTCACGGGCGTTCCCGCCGCCAGGCCGAGCTCTGCGGCCGCTGAGGCAGTAAGACGCCCCTGCTCGCCGAAAGTATCCCTGACCTCCGGAAGCATCCCGACGTCGATACCGAAATAATCGAGCAGGAATCGCGCCGGGCCGTTCTCCCTGAAATCCCAGAGCATGTATTCCGACAGACCCTCTGCGTTGGTGCATATCTCCCCGGTAAGACGGAAAGCGATATAGTCACCCGGCAGCATCACCTTATATATACGGCTGAACAGCTCAGGTTCGTTCTCCCTGACCCAGGCCAGCTTCGATGCCGTGAAGTTGCCCGGGGAGTTGAGCAGATGCCCGAGGCATTTCTCCGCGCCGAGCTCCCTGAACGCCCTGTCGCCATACGGCACGCCCCTGGAGTCGCACCATATGATGGCGTCGCGAAGCACGTTCCCGTCGCGGTCCACAGCCACGAGCCCATGCATCTGATAACTTATGCCGATGGCCTTTATGTCGGCCGGAGCTACTCCCGAAGCGTCAAGCACCGAAGAGGTGGCATCCTTGAGATACTCCCACCAGCTATCGGGCCGCTGTTCCGCCCAGCCAGGCCGCAAAGCCTTGATCGGAGCCTCGCTTTTAGGATAGAAATCCGACGCCACACACTCTCCCGTGGACGTATCTACTATCGCCGCCTTCACCGACGAGCTTCCTATGTCAAATCCCAATAGATACATATGTCATTCTATAATTTTCTTCATTTCAGTCCATCCCGTCCATGGGGATTATATTTCCCTGCTCATCATAACGGAGCCTGCGCACCTTGAGGCTACGCAGCCAGGTCGTTCCTCCAGAGGGCACACAGTCATGATAAAACAGATACCACTCCCCCTTGAACTCGACAATGGAATGATGGGTTGTCCATCCTACCACCGGAGTCAATATACAACCTGCATAGACGAAGGGGCCGTATGGATTGTCGCCTATGGCATAGCAGAGGCGATGGGTGTCGCCGGTGCTGTAGGAGAAATAATATTTCCCGTTACGCTTATGCATCCACGACGCCTCGAAAAAGCGGCGGTCGTTGTCGCCGGCCTTCAGCGGCTTCCCCGTGGCCGGATCCAGTATCACAACCGGTCGGGGCTCCTCCGCCATCTGCAGCATCCCCCGCTCAAGACGCACCACTCTCGCTGTAAGCGCATCGCTGTCATCGGGTTCAAGATGCGGATTCTCCAGAGCCCTGTTGTCGCGGTAACGCTGAAGCTGGCCGCCCCAGAGACCGCCGAAATACATATAATACTCATCTCCGTCTCTGAACACAGCCGGGTCGATGGAATAACTTCCACGCATCGGATCAGGCTGGGGTACAAACGGGCCTTCCGGACGATCGGAGACCGCCACTCCTATCCTGAAGATGTCGTTACGGTCTTTCAGCGGAAAATACATATAGTACCTCCCGTCACGCTCGGCCACGTCGCAATCCCACAGCTGGCGTCCGGCCCAGGGTATGTCGCAGACGTCAAGCGCCTTACCGTGATCGGTCACTTCTCCATCCATCACATCCTCCAGAGAAAACACGTGATAGTCCTTCATGTCGAAGTGGTCGCCGTTGTCGTTCTCGGCGTATATGCTCTGCCTGTCATGCGAGGGGTAGATATATACGCGCCCGTTGAAGACATGCACTGCCGGATCGGCCATATAGTCGCCCGGCACAAGATATCTCGTCTCGTTCAGATTCTTCATATCATATCAATGTTTTAGAATTGCTTCCTTACTTTCTGTTACGTCTCTCGATTTCGCGGTTGATCTCGTCGATACGACTGTCGCTGAGGTCATAGCGGGATATTATGGCCATGGCGAGCAACAGCAGTATGGCCGGAATCACGGCCACGAGCCAGAGTATTCCCTGCTGTGTGAACGCCGACTGCGCGGTGGCGTCAGCGCCGTTGAAACCCACATAGTCAAGCACCAGCCCCGGCACCACGCCGCCCAAAGCCATTCCGGCCTTGTAGAATATTCCGGTGAGGGCGTTCACGATTCCCGCTATTCTCCTGCCATGCGTATACTCGCCGAAGCTTATCACCTCGGGCACCAGCGCCCACATATAGCCCGTGGCCACTATCACACCCGTGGATTTCACAAACTGGGCCACATATACCAGCCACATATGGCTGCGCAGACTCTCCACCATCGATATGACATACAGCATCGCCATGCCTGCTATGGCCACGGACAGAAAGAGATAGAACATCCCCTTCTTGCCGACCTTCCGCTTTATGGACGGAATCAACGGCATGAATATAAACGCCGGTATCGAACCGAGGCCCATGAAGACAGACAGCTCGCCGGCCGAGCCGTGGAGATTGTAGTTGATGTAATAGGCCCCTGCGGCGTTTCCCACCGACATCATGGCGAATGCCGTGATGAAAAAGAATGCCAGTATGCGGAGCGGCTTGTTGCGCGCGAACTCCATCCATAGGTCGGACACGCGCACATTCTCGGTCTGGCTCTTGTCCATGACGACCCGCTCCCGGCACTGGGAGAAGCAGAAGTAGAGAAGGGCAAGACCTGTAAGGCCGTAGAGCGCCATTGTCGGAAACCATGCGCTGTCGCTGGTGGAGAGGTCGCTCCCTTCTGTGGGATCGAAAAGCTTAAGCACGATGGGAATGCCCATTCCGACTGCCAGACCGCCGATATTGGCCATGAACATCCTCACCGAGGTCAGGATGGTGATCTCATTTGTATCTCGCGTCAGCGAGGCGTTGAGCGCTCCGTAGGGGACGTTGACAAGGGTATAGCACATCGAGAGGCCGACATACGTGATGTAGGCGTACACCAGCGAGCCGGAAAAGCCGTTCCAGAAACACAATATGGCGAAGCCTGTCAGAGGCACGCCCCCCAATATGAGATATGAACGGTATTTCCCCCATCGGGGCTCATGTTTGTCTACAAACGTTCCCACAAGAGGATCCCAAACGACGTCGACTATCCTTACTATAAGAAACATCACCGCTGCCACGGCCGGAGAAAGGCCGTAGACATTGGTGTAGAAGAACAGCAGATACATGCTGATTGTCTGATATATCAGATTCTGGGCCAGGTCGCCGGCTCCGAATCCGAAGCGACGCGTCCAGCTGAGCTGACAGAAGCCGTCGCTCTCTCTCTTTTCCGTTTTCAATGGCATTGCTATCTCGGTATCCATATCTTGAGTTTTTCCAATGGTTTTCAAGCTGCGAAGTCATGCAGATGCAGGTCAGTCGGCAGTCAGCCCTTTGATGACTTCCCTGACTGCGGGCTTCATCTCCATCCGCCTGTCGAAAAGCAACGGATAGTCCGTGCGCCCCTTCACAGGAAAATCGTTCTTCCAGGAATCGCCGTCGCCAAGTCCCCAGACAGTGACTCTCGACACTATGTCGGAATGCTTTGTCCATAGGGCGTAGAAATCTCCCAGCCTCTTGTCCCATTGGCGTTGGATCTTCTCGGGGACACCTACCGTATAGGGGTTGAGGCTATCTTCATATTCATGCTTGTCGGAGATATTGGCGCTGGCAGTGACAAATGGCAGTATGCTGATGTCGAACTCCGTGGCCATGACATTCACCCCCTCTCCGGCATAAGCCAGCATACTCTTCTCATATTCATCCAGACCGGGATTCGACAGGTCGGCATGCGTCTGCATCCCGACGGCGTCTATCCTTAGCCCGCGTCTCTTCAGCTCCCTTATAAGCTCCACGACGCGCGCTCTCTTCCCCTCCATGTCCATCGAATAGTCGTTGTAGTAGAGCTCCGCTTCCGGATCGGCCTCATGCGCATACTGGAACGCCAACGGAATGAACTCCTCTCCGAGAATCTTGTAGAAATCACTCTGACGCCAGCTGCCGTCCCCTTCGATGGCCTCGTTGACGACATCCCATCCGTGAATCCGCCCTTTGTAACGACCCACCACCGTATGGATGTGGTCTCTCATGCGCCGCTTCATCTCATCGCTGCCGACTGGATTCCCCTCTCCGTCGTGACAAAACCATTGCGGACACTGGCTGTGCCATATCAGGCAGTGTCCGATTATCTTCATTCCGTTACGCTCGCCAAAATCCACAAACCGGTCGGCATCACTGAAATCGTAGACGTCCTCGGCCGGATGCAGCTCCTCTGCCTTCATGCAGTTTTCCGCCACGATGGAGTTGAAATGACGCGCCGCTATCGAACAGCTCTTCTCGTCGTTGATATTCTTCACGCTCAGGGCCACACCCTGCAGAAAACGGTCGCCGACTGCCTCGCATAGCGACGGCGCATCTTCCTGCTCCGCGGCTGCCGCAGACGCCAGGGCTATCAGAATCATTATCACCACGAGTCTTGACATGACCTCCAAACCATATGTATTTCTTACGTTAAGCTGCATATTCCTTTTCTTTTGCGGATTTACGGGGAGGCTCTTCTCCTCCTTCTCCGCAAAATTACATAATTTCATCCAAATCACCGCGCCATATACGATTTTTTTGCCCTTACGGGGATAATTTGACCGCTTTTTGCAAAATATATTCCGCCATATGAAACTTTCTCCTCTCAATGCCATGCCTCGGAAGAGACATCAGATGAACGTATCTGCCGGTAAAACGTTTTAATATTAAAAATTTCTTCTCCAATTAAATTTGCTTCATTATGACTACTACATTCATCACAGGAGGTAATTTCAAATGCACTGTCGCGCCATGCGCCGACTCCTCCGCCATATACTATATCCTTCTTCCGATGCCCATGGAGGCCGCCATCCTCGAGGATCTGGCCGTGCGCCATGAGGCAAGCATCGTGGCCGTAGAGGGCTTCGACTGGGACGACGACATGACCCCATGGCCCGCCGAGGGGGTATTCCCCGGCGACGCCACTTTCAAAGGGAAGGCGGCTCATACTCTCGAGCGTCTGCGCCATTTCGTGCTCGGAAGGGTCGAGGCCTATCTCGGCATCCCCGATCCGGTACGCACCCTCGTGGGAGTATCCCTCTCCGGCCTGTTCGCCCTCTGGCAATGGACGCAATGCGACCTCTTCCGCAACATCGCCTGCATCTCCGGCTCTTTCTGGTATGACGGATTCGCCCAATGGTTTGAACACCATCTGCTGGAGCCTAAACCCGGCACCGCCTATTTCTCCCTCGGCAAGGAGGAGCCCTATACTCAAGTGAAACGCTTCCAGCCCGTGGCTCTCGCCACAAAGGCCGTGGTTGCCCATCTCAAGGACGCCGGCATACACACAATCTTCGAATGGAACAACGGCAATCATTACGCCCCCCTTCTCCCGCGCCTTGAGCGCGCCCTCGACGCGCTTCCCGCCCGCGGAGCGGTCCAGTTCCGGAGCAGCGCTCCGGCATAAAGGCAAAAGAAATCTTCCCCCTCCGGATCTCTCCGAAGGGGGAAGCCTCTGTCTATATACCTCTAACTTATCTATCCTTATCTTGCGACAGCTATCTTGAACGACTCGCTCTTTCCGTCGGCGTAGCTTACAGCTATCACATAGACCCCTGCCTCAAAGCTGTCAAGGCTGATCTGCTGCACACGTCCCGGCTTGGTGTCGGCCAGCGTGCGGCCACTCATGTCGTATGCCTTGACTCCCGCGATGTTGGCCTCTGCCGATGTGATCACGATGCATCCGTCGGCAACCTTCACGCTCGTGCGTCCCAGCTTCGATGTGTCGATGCCCGTGGCGATACCGTTGGTCAGGTATACCGGAATCTTCACAACCGGCATGAGCTCGTCGTTAGACTCAACCTTGATGAACGCCTCGTAGACGCTCGCGCTCAGGCCGTCGGCCTTCAGGCTTGCAGTCAGTGTAGCCTTCTCTCCGCCATCGAGAGCAAGCTCCTTCTTGTCTACGCTCAGCCAGTCAATGGCGGCGCTGCGCTCGCCCGTGACGTTGGCGCGGATACAGAAGTTGCTGTTCACTCCCAGGTCGGCCATCGACCACCACATCTCGCCGCCAACATTACAGAGGTCGCCGAAGCCAGCCACTGCCGGACCATTGTCGATACCGATGTAGTAACCGTCAGCCTTCATGTTCTTTATCTCGACTCCATACCAGAAGTCCTCACCGGTGATCTCGACAGGAGTATCGAGAACCACATGGTTCCAGCTATCGGCAACGGGAGTGAATGCCTGCTCTGCGATAACCTTGCCGGCTACTCCATAGCTGCCCTGGCCGTAGATCTTGATGGATGCGGTCTCAGAAGCTTCCTTGAAATATACATCCACGCTCGATACCTTCATGCCCTTGATGGCCTGCATCACGTTCGACGGATAATACTGGCCGAAGACTGCCGCATCATAGTTGCCCAGGGCCACCGACGAAACCATGCCGCCATCATAGCCGAGCACCTGCTGAACATCCTCCTCAGCTGCGGGAGCAGCCTGTCCTGCGAAAGCCTTAACCTTGGGACGTGCCCCGAACTCGGCGGCGGGAGCGACATTGCGCGGCTCATTGTAGATTGTCGGGAGCAGATAGTCCACGCTCACCTTGGCATCCAGAGCTGCATCGCCTGCGTTGGCAAGCTCGAAGGCTACATCCTTCACGCCCACGCTCTCTGAGCTCTCTGAAATCTCGTCTACGCTCACCTCGACAGCCGCCGTATTGGCGTTGCGGGAAATCATCACTCCGTAATCCTCTGTCTCGCCGAAGTAGTACTCGCCGCAGGGATCAAGCGTGTTGCTGTAGTTCATCACAAGGCGCATTCTCTTCTTGCCCTCCTTCACGCTCATACCCTCAGGGATACGGATCACAACAGGCTCCTCGACAGACTCGTGGGCATAACCCATGAATTCACCCTCGTCGTCGAATGTGCCATTCTCGTTCCAGTCGATCCACACTCCTGTGGCGGTCTCTCCGAGAGGCTCTACAGTAAGCTCGAATGCCTCGCCGGGGTGCAGGTTGAGCACGTGCGTGTCATAGTAATCGCTATAGCTTGACCACTCACTCTCGTTCTCGATATTACCGACACCTACATATGAGATGAAAGTCTCGTCCTCGTATGTGCTGCCTGACTCGCAGAACTCACCCTCGGCGCATACATATGTGGAAGCCGATGCCTGACGGCGGCTGATATCCTCGTCGCCGGGAGTGGCGTTCTTGACAATTATCTCATGCTTGCCGTCGGCGGAAAGGTCGGCGCGGTGCATGAATGTATAGGCGTAACTTGCGCCTGCGGGAACTGCCACATCAACATCCTCTGTGGCGATAAGCTTGCCGTCAACCCAGAGCTCAAGACGTGCGTCGTTGATGTCGTCAGAACCCACATTTATGATATTGGCGGTAATCTTCTCATGCGTGCCGCACGCTCCTGCCGACGGAGCCATGATCTTGTCCACGCGGAGAGCCTTCTTGGCGGCCATGGCGCCGTCGCCCATGAAGGAGAAGATACAGGGCATGTTGGCATACATCAGCCCGTAATCACCCATGTCCATCATCGCGAATCCATGGGAAGTATCAGCAGTGAAGAGCGAGAGCCAGCATGCAGGGCTGTCGCCCATATCAGCTGCCGCAAACGACATAAAACCGCTCTCCAGACGTATCTCCTCGCCAAGCTCGGCCGTGAACTCATAAAGCGGCATCTCGTTACCCTCGTTGCCGTATGTCAAGCCCATATAGCGGCCGACGATGTCGATATTCTTCTTATATATTACCTCTCCAGGATAGCCCTTCTCATCCTCACGGTAGAAAGCTACTTCCATGGTAACAGGCTCGGTCATCGTGTAATTCTCATCGATGTTTCCGCGGCTCTCGCAATGCAGCCAGTTGTAATCCACTTCATCGAAATAGTTGAACATTCCGATCACGCGCAGCGACGAAACGGTCTTGGTGCAGCCGCTGAAGGCCTGATAGAAGCGTGTAGGCATTTCCGGACGGCCAAGGTCGGAGTTCTGGAAGCCCTGGAAACCTACCTGGTCGGGGATGTAGGGTCCGTCAAGCACGGTATTTTCCGGAGCCGCGAACAGCTCCTCCACCGTGACGCGCTGCAGCGCCTTGCGTGGATTAAGATTGTCTACTGTCACCACGTTCTGCGTGGCCGTCCTCTTCTCGCCCGCGAGCTGGCTCGTCTTGGGCGCGGCGGCCTGCATCGTCATCGCGCATGCTGCGGCCGCGAGGGTCAGATAAAGATACTTCATGTTGTGTCTCTGTGTTTTTGCAAGACAGCCTCCCGGAGCCTCCCTCCGGACTTCCGCCTTGCGTCGGTTAGAAATTTTATGCTGCAAAAATATATGGTAATTTCCTGTCTGTCAAATAGTATGATGCCAGATTCAAGAATCTGCGACTCTTTCCCCGCCTTCTCCGGCCTCACGGGCCATTTTCTGATATATCGAGGGGGTAAGGCCGGTGCTTTTCCTGAATACCGACGTGAACGACGACTGCGAGTTGAACCCCGCGCTCTCCCCGATCGCCTTCACCGTGAGCCGAGAATTTCCCTCCTCGACGAGCAGACGGCATGCCTTCCTCACCCGGTAATCGTTGACGTAGCTGCTGAAATTTTTCCCGAAAGCCTCGTTGATGGTCTGCGAGACATACTTCGTGTTCGACCCCACGAGTTCCGCAAGCTGGTCGAGCGAGAACTCCGGGTCGCGGTACGCCTCCCTCACGTCCATCGCTTCCTCTATCTTCTCCACGAGTCCGAGCCTCTTCTCGTCGTTGAGGTTGCTCGTGCTGTATTTCTCGGCATCCCGCTCTTTCACCTCCTCCGGACTCTCCTTACCGAGCCGGTCGATCTCTCGCTGCTTGGCTGTTAGCACCTGCGAGGCCTCCTTCAGGCGCTCCTCAAGAGTGGCCTGCGCCTGTGCCGAGCTCCGGTTTATATCGTAAAGGCTGCGGTAGCTATCCTCCAGACGACGTTTCTGCTTGTAGATTACAAAAAGGAATATACCCAACACCGCCGCACCTACAGCTACCCAACCTATTATGGCGGTCTGACGACGTATCGTCGTCTCGCGCTCATCCTTCTGACGGTGAAGGTCGTCAATCTGGCCGGCTATCTTCGCGGCCTCATACTGAAACTGGATATTCTTCACAGCGTTGAAGTCACGCTCCGTCCCTATCGAGTCGCGCACGTCGATATAACGCAGTTTATAGTCCTGGGCTTTCTCCATGTCTCCCTGCCTCCGGTAGAAATCCGATATCGAGCGCAGCATTTCCGGAAACTGGTTGATCATCCCATTGGCATAGACCTCCCTCTCACACCGCCCCATGTATTTTCTTACGGAATCCGGCTCGTTGAGTTTATCGAATATGTAATAGAGATGCTCCCACACCGAGCATACATACCTTGGCTCAACCTTCTCCCTGACCGCATAGTCGCCGAGCTCGCGGAAAAGAGTCAGCGCCTCCCTGAAACGCCCCGCCCTCTCCAGAAGGGAGCCCTCCACCTGCCTCTCCATGAAATGGGTCTCGCTGTCTGGAGGAAGCGGCACTTTCCGCGCCAGCTCCACATAACGTCGGCTCTCCTCGGGCTTGTCGAGATACGTGCATATCACTGCCGCGTTGACAAGCAGCTTGCGCTCCTGCTCCAGGTCGGTAGTGGTCTTGCATTCCGCCAGTCCAAGCCTGTAATATTTCAGGCCCTGCTCATAGTCGTCCACGAGGGTATAGACATTCCCGATGTTCTTGTAGAAAGTCGCGGCCAGCGGATGCCATTTCAGCGACTCGCTGAGCTTCAGTCCCTTTATATACAAATCCAGTGCCCCGGCGTAGTTGCATTTCTGAGCCAGGATATTTCCAGCACCGAGACAGGCCCGGATACGGGCATTGACACTCGCATGGTCGTTACGCCCGTCATAGCTTGACACGGCCATATAGAGCGAGAGCGCCTTGGCATTGTCGCCCGCCTTCAGCGCGCTGTCGGCCAGGTCAACCATATCGAGAGCCTCGAATCCGGATATGCGGCTGAAAAGGCGCACGGTATCCACGCCGTTCCCGTCACCCCTGAGCGTGGCGAAAACAGCGATTATTGACAACATAACAGCGAGAAATCGTTTCATAGGTATATTCCGTCGTAGTTTGGTTGCGCGAATATCGCAATAAATTTTCATATCCGCAACATCCCGCACCATATTTCCTCCTTTTTCAGGCATATCCCCCCGCCCTTCCTCCCGTCCTCCCCCTTTCCGCCCGCGGAGCGGTCCAGTTCCGGAGCAGCGCTCCGGTCCCCTCCCTGTTTCCCTCCCGGCCCCCTCCCCCAATTGTGAAAAATGATTAATTTTCTTTAATTCCGTGAGCCTTACCTCCCCCCGCGTTGTTAGAATGGCATAACAGCGGAAACAACGCTCCGTAAAGCCTAATCCGCGTTATATTAGACATTTGTGCTGAATTATCAAAACTATTCATTTTTTATTATACCAAACTATTCAAATTTAAATCCGTATTGTTATGAAGACCTATGAAGACAAAGACTACGACAGTCAGATGAAAGAGATTCCTGACTACGCCGAAGACGACAGACAGAGAAGACTGGCAGAGGCCAGGGAAGCCGAGAAGATAGAGGAGGATTTCCGTGAGGAGATGATCGAGAAGCAGGAGCGCGGACGCAGGATCACAGCCTGGGTGCTCGGACTTGTGGCCATACTCTGCATCGGATTCATCATCGCCTGGGTTGTTGGGCGCGACGAAGCCAACCGCGACCAGGTGGCCGTGAGATTCGTCCAGCCGGTAAAGCGCGTCTACGTGCGCCACGTAAAAGCACCCACCGAGACCGCCAAGATTAAATATTACGCCGCCTCCAACACCACCAAGTCAGGCTCAGCCTACGACGACCGCATCGAGCGCGAGGCACGCCAGGTGATCCATGGCGACTTCGGCGTCAACCCCGGACGCAAGGCAAAACTCGGCGCCGACTATGCCGCAGTACAGGCCCGCGTCAACCAGTTGCTCGCCCACAACTGATCGCCACCATAATTAATATAGAGAGCCCACGGGGGCGTGTCCGCATCGACACGCCCCCGTTTCCTCCCTTCCCGCTCGCGGAGCCGTCCTGTTCCGGAGCAGCGCTCCGGCTCCCGTCCCGCGGTCAGCCCAAAATTGTCCCGTGCAAAGGGATTAATCCCTTTGAAAAAAGATTTTTTTTGTAAAATCCGGGATTATTAGTAACTTTGCATCCGAATCGGAATCTCCCTCAACCTGATTCCGCCAAAATACCGACAATGACTTGCTTCTCCCTTACGGATACAGACGCTCTCATTACCCTCCACCAACCCCTGCCTCCCCGGCTTTCATCCCGGCAGCAGAGGGAAGAGAAAAGTTGACGGATTTCCACTCCATTTTCCACATCGACAAAAATTAACCGCCTGACAACAAACATCTTGAATGGACTCATTCCTTGATTTTGTCGAAAATAAGGTAAAGCAAGACCCCTCCCGCAAGCTTCTCGGAAGCGCGGCGGCATCCCTGAAGGCCTCCCTACGCGCCTCAGGCTCCTCCCGCATCGACGACGCCTCCATGCGCATCTGGATCGCCTCGATGGTTATCGCCGGTCTGCGCCACAGCACCCGCCGCAAATACCTCGGCGAACTCGCCACAGCCTACCGCGACTGGCGCGATACTGACAAAAAGCCTGACGATTCACCCGAAGCCGACAATCCTTTTCTCTCGGCGAAAAACCTTGAAAAAGATTTCGCCTGCCAGCCGCTCCCGCCCCACGCTCCGGAGAATCTGAACCGCATCCCCCGTCTCCTCAATCTCGACCCCGCATCCGCGCCCTACGAAACCGCCTCCCTCTTCCTATACCTATTATATAATATAGACACACATCTGCAGGATGCCGTGAGTCTCAGATTCTCCGACCCGCTTCCTCCACTCTCCCAGATTGAGGATATAGTGGAATCGATGCGCCACACGTCCCCACGCAAGAAATACGTGTTCGGCCTCGACCAGGGCAAGAAACGGGAAAGCCAGATAATCCGCGACACCATCCACGCCATCTCCCGCCTCCTCTCCGACAACGGTTTCGACTTCGGAGGCGAGTTCTCACGCGACTCCATCCTCTCCCTCTGGACCGCAGCCGCGCTGAAAGGCGGCGTCCCTCTCCACGACATACGCGCCGTGCTGGAATCCATACCCAGGGAATATTCCTCCCTCGGACTCCTCGCCAGGCGCGAGCTTCCCTCCGACACCCGGAACGCCATCCTCCAGAAGGTGGCCGACACAATCAACGACAATACCCCCCGCTGGTTCGTATTCCGGATGCGCCATGGCGTCACCCCCCACGACGTGCGCGAGGCTGCCGAGATCTTCCTCGGAACCGCCGCCGGCGAGATAATGTATTACCACCCTACCCATACCGTCGTCTCCCTCGGCAGAAAAGGACGCCGGATAAAAGAAGAGAAACCCTGGCTCCCCGGCATCCTCTTCGTCAGGATACGCAAAGACAAAATAAGCAGACTCCTGAGGGGCATCGGACATCTGGCCTGGTGCTACCGCTGGTCCAACACCCCCGACAGCCCCTACTGCATGATATCCACCGCCGAAATGAAAGCCTTCCAGCAACACGTAGGCAGCTTCACCTCCGACATAAAGATGGAACTCCTCACCCGCGACACCCCCCTTGATATCTCGCAGACCGTCCGTATCAACGGCGCAGGCATCCTCCAGAACCGCATCGGCGTAATCCAGAGCATGCGCAACGCCAACGGCACCCGCACCTACACCATCTCCCTCTCCTCACGCGACTACGCCACCTGGACCGTCCGCGACATCGACGAAGCCCTCCTCGAGCCCATCATCCCCGACGCCATCTGACAGCTCCCTCCCGCCCTCCAGCCCCTCCCGCTCGCGAAGCCGTTCTGTTCCGGAGCAGCGCTCCGGTCCCCATCCCCTCGCGTCCATTAAGGCGGTCAGCCCCCTGTCCCGTGCAAAGGGATTCATCCCTTTGATCAATCGAAGCCGTTTCCGCCCGGGGCCGTGCCCCGACCCCAACCCCGACTGAAAATCTACAGAAAACCTTCCGCAGCCATCCCTGATGGCTCCAGAATCCTCAATTTTATGCCCCTGGGGCATACAGTGCGGATATACATCTGAGAATGTAAACTAAGTGATGGCTGAATCACTAAAACATAAGACTGTCAAAGGCACTATCTGGAGCTCTG
>DKYZ01000096.1:0-10495 GCA_002493515.1 Porphyromonadaceae bacterium UBA7087
GGTTCGAATCCGTAATCGCCCACTTCCCCAATCACTTACCATCCACAACGGACGGTCTGCCTTCCCGGCAGGCCGTCCAACCTTTTTATAACGATTAGTGATGAGTGATTAGTGATTAGTGATTAGTGATGAGCTTTAAACGATTAGTGATTAACGAAGAGCGGACCCAGGCCGGAATGACCTGAGTCCGCTAATAGTTGAGTGTTAATCACTTATCGCTTATCGTTTATCACTAATCACTTATCGTTGATCACTAATCACTTATCGTTGATCGTTGATCACTTGTATCTCGCCCAGCGGATGAGGTCTTTGACGGAGGGCTTCTTGCCGTACATGAAGATGCCGACGCGGTAGATCTTGGCCGCAATCCACGCCATGCCGACAAACGATGCAAACAGTATCGCCAGCGATACCCATATCTGCCACGACGGGACGTCGAACGCTATGCGCGACAGCATCACCATTGGCGATGTGAACGGTATCATGGAGAACCATACGGCCGCCGTGGAGTTCGGGTCGTTGCCCAGCGACATAGAGAACATCAGGGCCACGATTATCGGCAGAAGAGCGAACGTCTGGAGCTGCGAGGCATCCTGCACATTATCCACCGCCGAGCCGATGGCGGCGAATATCGAGGCATAGAAGAGGAAGCCGCCTACCAGGAAGAGAAGTATGTAGAGGAACAGCTTGGCTATATAAGCCACCGACGAAAACATCGCCATGGCCTTCACCATATCGGGATCGAACGATGACGCGGCAGCGTTGAAAGTGCCGGCATTGACCATAGCCACCTGCTCGCTGAGCGACTCCGGCATGATGAACGGCATTACAAACGCACTCACCACGCACATCAGTATCGCCCATATCGTTATCTGGAGCACGGCCACCAGCCCCACGCCGATAATCTTTCCGAGCATCAGCTGCAGCGGTTTCACCGACGACACCACAAGCTCAAGCACACGGTTGTTCTTCTCCTCTATAATAGAGGTCATGACCATCTGGCCATACATTATCAGGAACATATAGAGGATGAAGGTCATGGCCAGGCCGAGGAAGAATGAGGTCATCGAGGATATGCTCTCCTCGTTACCCTCGTCGTCGAGACGGAGTGTACGCAGGCTCGTGTCTACCTTCACGCTGTCGAGAATCTGGGGAAGATTCTCTATATTATATTGTAGGAGGCGCTTCTCCTCCACCGTCTGGTTGATGATGCTGTTGAGCGCCGACTCGATCTCGAGCGAACCACTGTCGTGCATATAGAGGGCGGCTCCGGCGGGATTCTCCACCACATCAGGATTTATCCACAGCACGGCGTCATACTCGTCATTGGCCAGGGCCGAGTCGAGCGGCTGCTTCACCTGCTTGAAGGTAAGATAGTCCATGTCGCCGCATTCCTTCACCAGGGCGGGATATATCACCCCGCTGTTGTCCACCACCGCCATCGTGCGGTCGTCGGGGGTGGAGAAATTCATTATCAGGGCCGGCGCCACCATCATCAGCACCATGAATAAAGGTGTCAGCAGCGTGGTGATGATGAAACTCTTCTTTACCACGCGTTCGCTGAACTCGCGTGATATCACAATTCCTAAGTTGGATCTCATTTTCTTAAATCGTTATGGTTAGCTGATTATGCCGTCATTCATCCGGCGTGGTGCTTATATTATGGGCGGCGTTGTAGCCCTCCACCGTTTTTATGAAGATATCGTTCATCGAGGGGAGCGCGCGGTCGAAGGTGACGATCTCCACGGCATCGTTGGCGGTGGAGATGAAATCGCGCATCGCCACACCCTCCTTCAGCGAGAACTCCGAGTTGAAGATCGGGCCGGCATCGGTGAGCTCCGGTTTCGACATCGTGTAGCTCTCGATGCGGTCGCCGAGGGTGTCGAGCAGCGTCTGCGGCTCTCCCTGGAACGACAGGCGGTAATGATTGCGCCCCATCTGGCGACGGATCTCGGCCACGTTGCCCGAGAGGATGTTGTGGGAGCGGTTGATGAGCGTGAAATTGTCGCAGAGCGTCTCGACGCTCTCCATGTTGTGGGTGGAGAAAATCACGGTCGCACCTTCGTCGCGCAGACGCAGGATCTCGTTCTTGAGCAGCTCGGCGTTGATGGGGTCGAATCCGGAGAATGGCTCGTCGAAGATCAGAAGCTTGGGGCGGTGGAGCACGGTGACTATAAATTGCACCTTCTGCGCCATACCCTTGGAGAGCTCCTCCACCTTCTTCCCCCACCAGTCCATGATTCCGAAGCGCTCGAACCATATCTTGAGCTCGGCCATGGCCTCACGGGTTCGGAGACCCTTCAGTTTTGCGAAGAATAGGGCCTGGTCGCCGACCTTCATCTTCTTATACAGGCCGCGTTCCTCGGGAAGGTAGCCGATGTGAGCCACGTCATCGGCGGTGAGGGGATGGCCGTCGAAGGTCACTGTGCCGCTGTCGGGAGCCGTGATGTGGTTGATGATACGTATGAGAGTGGTCTTGCCGGCGCCGTTGGGGCCGAGCAGACCGTAGATGCAGCCCTCGGGGATACTGACGCTCACGTCATCGAGGGCCGTATGGTTGGTAAACCGTTTAGTGATGTTTTCCGCTTTTATGATGTCCATACAGAAAAAGTTGATTATGACCTGTCCGGAAAGTCCGGCACAATAAGTAAGACGCAAGAGACGTCCTAATAGTTTCAACGCCGTTTGTCCGCATAAATTATTAACCCAGTTTCTTATTTCGGTTTTAGAACGTCCTCACTGGGCCTGAAACGGCCCCAATGCGGCTTAGCCAATGCGCAATGTCCTTTCCGTATCTATGCCAGACCCTCCGGGCCTGGCGCCCACGCTCGACATCCGATCGATTGAGGCGCAAGAACAACGACAACGTTTCCGTGCCAGGCATAAAATTGCGCACGCCGGGAATGAGTGTGTGAATATATGTCGGAAAGTTGCCGGAGGTTGGCAATTTTTTGCTAAATTTGCAGAATATTATATCGCTCATGGACGTTATATTCATAGATGATGCCCTTAAGGAACTCTACGAGTCGGGTGTCACCAAAGATAGTAAATATAAAAAACTGGCACGCGACCGTCAGTTTATCAAGGCCTATATCAATGTCATAGACGTGATGTTGGCAACTGAAAACGCTTCCCAATTGGCGATATATAGTTACCTCCATTACGAAAAATTAAAACATCGTCCCGAAAGCTCGGTAAGAATACAAAATCGTCGCGTGGAGCGACTGCTGTTTACTGAACATGAAAACGGCATAGAAGTGCAATTAATAGAAATAGACTCGAATCATTATGGCAACAAACGCTAAAGATATAATCCCGGCGCACGCGACCCATCCCGGAAGCGTGTTAAGAAGTGAACTGGCGGCACTCGACCTTACGAATGCGGATTTTGCCAGAGCCATCGATATGCCCCTTTCTGAGCTGGAAGAGCTGCTTAACGAGAAACGCCATGTCACAGAGGAGATTGCCGCGAAACTGGAGAATGCGCTGGGTATACCCTCTCGGCACTGGCTGAGCCTCCAAAGCCGATATCATTATGTGGTGAAGCGCAGAAAAGAGATTGATGCAGCCGAAATCACAGCCTCAATCAGGAAACCTTCGCTAAATCTACGTTTAAACCGGGCCGGTATATAGGAATATCCCAAACTTTTGTATTAATTTAGCGGTATGAAATTATCGTAATCAGAAAAACCCTTAAATCAATAAGACACAACGACCTTCATTATGAACAGATTTTTTATCGCAGCCCTGCTCACTGCCTCCGGAATCGCTGCCGCCTCGGCGGCCGACGCTCCCCGATGGCTACGCAACACTGCAATCTCACCCGACGGCACAAAGATAGCCTTCACCTACAAGGGTGACATATACACCGTGGACGCCAACGGCGGCAAGGCCACACAGCTCACCACCAACCAGGCCTATGACACCACGCCCATATGGAGCCCCGACGGACAGAACATAGCCTTCCAGAGCTTCCGCGACGGCTCGGCCGACATCTTCATCATGCCGGCCGGTGGCGGCACGCCCCGCCGCGTCACCACCAACAGCGGCGCAGAGACCCCGCTCGCCTTCCTCGACAACACACAGCTGCTCTTCTCCGCCTCGCAGATGCCTACCCGCGAGACTTCACGCGGCTTCATGCCCCAGACATACGTGGTAGACACAAGCAAGGAGAACCCGCGCCCCAGGACCTATCTCTCGCTGCCGATGAAGGAGGCCAGCGTAAACGCCTCCGGCGAGCTTCTCTACAGCGACCGCAAGGGTGTGGAGAACGTATGGCGCAAGCATGAGCACAGCTCCGGCACGTCCGACATCTGGCTGCACAGCGGCGACTCATTTACCAAACTCACCGACTTCAACGGCCATGACCTCAACCCGGTGTGGAAAAACGGCGGCGACGGCTTCTTCTTCCTCAGCGAGGAGGACGGCACGCTCAACGTCTACGAGACCGGCCGCGACGGCAAGGGCCGCCAGCTCACCAAGTTCACGCAGCATCCCGTCCGCAGCCTATCGGCCGCGGCCAACGGCAAGCTCGCATTCAGCTGGGACGGCGACATCTATACCCTCACCCCCGGCGGCCAGCCTCAGAAAGTGACGGTGGAGATCGTCTCCGACCAGTATGACCCCGACAAGGTGAAATATTTCGCCGAGTCCGGCGTATCGAATTTCGCCGTCTCGCCCGACGGCAAGGAGGTGGCCTTCGTGATACGCGGCGACATCTACGTCACCGACACCAAATACGAGACCACCAAGCGCATCACCGACACCCCCTCGCAGGAACGCTGCCTGAGCTTCTCCCCCGACGGCCGCACGCTTGTCTACGACTCCGACCGCGACGGCTACTGGCAGCTCTTCACCGCCACGATAAAGAATCCCGACGAGAAACAGTTCGCCTACGCCACCGAGATTGTGGAGGGGCCTCTCTATAAATGCGCCACCTCCGCGCAGCAGCCGGAGTTCTCTCCCGACGGAAAGAAAGTGGCCTTCCTCGAAGGGCGCGACGAGCTGCGTGTGATCGACGTGAAGACAAAGGAGGTGGACACCGCCCTCGACGGCAAATACAACTACTCCTACTCCGACGGCGACATAACCTTCCAGTGGAGCCCCGACAGCAAATGGCTCCTCTCCACCTTCTTCACCGAGGGGGGCTGGAACAACCTCGACATCGCCCTGGTGAAGGCCGACGGCTCGGAGGTGGTAGACCTCACCGAGAGCGGCTACAGCGACGGCAACCCGCAGTGGGCCATGGGTGGCAAGGCCATCACATTCTCCACAGCCAAATACGGCATGAAGAACCACGGCTCCTGGGGCAACCAGGATGATATAGTCTTCATGGCTCTCGACCAGGAGGCCTGGGACGACTTCAACATGACCGAGGAGGAGGCCGCCCTCAAGGAGAAGGCCGAGAACGAGAAGAAGGAGAAGGAGGCCGAGGCTGCCGACAAGAAGAAAGACAAGAAGAAGGATAAGAAAAAGAAGGATGGCAAGGAGGAGGCCGCGAAGGTGGAGGAGCTCAAATTCGACCTGGGCAACCGCCGCTACCGCACGCGCCGCCTGACGGAGAACTCCGCCTTCATCTACGACTATTTCCTGGCTCCCAAGGGCGACAAGCTATATTTCATCGCCAACGCCACGGAGGGGGGCTACAACCTCCTGCAGCGCGACCTGAAGAAGGGTGAGACCAAGGTGATGCTCAAGGGTATCGCCGGCGGAATCCTTCCCGACAAGAAGGGTGAGAACCTCTTCGTGCTCGGCGCCGACGGCCTGAAGAAGATTGACCTCGGCAAGGGCGACGCGGAGCCGGTGGCCTTCAAGGCCGTCTACGACCGCAAGCCCTCGCAGGAGCGTGAGTATATCTACGACCACATGCTGCGCCAGGTCAACGACAAGTTCTACGACAAGAACCTCCACGGCGTCGACTGGGCCTACTACGGCGACCACTACCGCGAGTTCCTCCCCCACGTCTCCAACAACCATGACTTCGCCATCCTGCTGAGCGAGATCCTGGGTGAGCTCAACGCCTCCCACACGGGCGGCGGCTACCGTCCCTCGGCCCACGGAATGGCTACTGCCAACCTCGGCGCGTTCTATGACGAGAGCTACGAGGGCGACGGACTGAAGGTGACCGAGCTGCTGCCGCGCAGTCCGCTGGCCTCGAAGGAGGCTGACGTGAAGCCTGGCGACATAATCATGGCTATCGACGACGTGCGCATCAAGGCCGGCGAGGACTACTTCCCCGCTTTCGAGGGCAAGGCCGGAAGCAAGGCACGCATCGAGATCAAGCGTGCCGACGGCAAGACCGACTACGCCACGGTGAAGCCGCTCGGTGCCGGCGAGAGAAACGGTCTGGTCTACCAGCGCTGGATAGAGCGCAACGAGCGCACCGTTGACTCCGTGAGCGGCGGCCGCGTGGGCTACGTCCACGTGGAGGGTATGGACAACGAGAGCTTCCGCACGGTCTATGACCGTCTGCTGGGCAAATACCGCAACTGCGACGCCGTGATTGTCGACACGCGCCACAACGGCGGCGGTTGGCTCCACAACGACCTGGCGGTAATCCTTTCGGGCCGCGAGTACGCGAAGTTCATGCCGCGCGGAAAGTATATCGGTTCGGAGCCCTTCTCGCAGTGGCACAAGCCTTCGGTGATGCTCGTCAACGAGAGCAACTACAGCGACGCCCACGGTTCGCCCTACGCCTACCAGACGCTGAAGATCGGCGACGTGGTCGGTGCTCCGATTCCGGGCACGATGACCGCCGTATGGTGGGAGACGCAGATCGACCCGACGCTCTACTTCGGCATTCCGCAGGTGGCCAACACCAACCTTGACGGCAAGCCCCTGGAGAATGTGCAGCTCAACCCGGAGGTGATAATCTACAACACCCCGGAGCATGAGCTCAACGGCATCGACGACCAGCTCATCGGGGCCACGAGACATCTGATGGAGAAAATCAACAGACAGAACAAATGATAAAAAACATTCTTATCGCGGGGATGGTCGCAATGTGCGGCCTCCCCGCTTCCTTTACGGCGCAGGCACAGGTTTGCGAGAAGGATCTCGACGGCTACCTCTTCACCTATTTCAAGGGGAACCACATGAACGACGAGCAGATATGCTTCGCCCTGAGCAAGGACGGGTTCAACTTCAAGGCGCTCAACGGCAATAAGCCTGTGATAGACTCGAAGAAGATATCCTCCACCGGCGGCGTGCGTGACCCGCACATACTGCGCGGCGAGGACGGCAAGACGTTCTATATGGTGGTGACGGATATGGTGAGCGGCAACGGCTGGGACTCCAACCGTGCCATGGTGCTGATGAAGTCAGACGACCTGGTGGACTGGGATTCGTCGGTGGTCAACATCCAGAAGCGCTACCCGGGTCAGGAGAATCTGAAGAGGGTGTGGGCGCCGCAGACGATATTCGACCGCGAGGCGGGAAAGTATATGGTGTATTGGTCGATGAAGCATGGCGACGGACCCGACATCATATATTATGCGTATGCCAACCCGGAGTTCACCGACCTGGAGGGCGACTACAAGCCGCTGTTCATTCCGGCGGACGGCAAGTCGTGCATCGACGGCGACATAGTGTATAAGGATGGTAAATACCACCTTTTCTATAAGACGGAGGGGCACGGCAACGGCATCCGCATGGCCACCACCGACTCCCTGACGTCGGGGAAATGGCAGGAGAGCCCGGACTACAAGCAGCAGACCACCGACGCGGTGGAGGGTGCTGGCACGTTCAAGCTCATCGGCCAGGACAAATACATCCTGATGTATGACGTCTACATGAACGGCAAGTATCAGTTTACCGAGACCACCGATCTGGAGAATTTCAAGGTGGTGGATCATGAAGTGTCGATGGACTTCCATCCGCGCCACGGCACCGTCATCCCGATTACCAAGGCCGAATACGACCGCCTTCAGCAGAAGTGGGGAAAGAAGTGAGACATCCATAACCGCAAAACAACGGCTGTCCGTCCTAATCAGACGGATGGCCGTTGTTTTACAAAACGCAGGAGTATCTTCACGCATCAGCAGGAGGAATAGATAAGCTCTGCGGCAACACACGCGATAGCGAAGAAGACGGCCGAGCACGTGGTCCGAGACGTCTCGTCTCCGAGCCCATCAGCTCCCGGTCCCGCCCAGCGAGACCGTTTTTCTATACTGAAAAATCCGCGTAGATCCGCTGCAATCCGCGTCTCCATCCCGGAGGCGCAAGCCACAGGGATATCCGCGATGACGCTTCGCGAATATAGCGGGGCGGAGCCCGAACACGGGAACAGACTAACGCCAGGAAATGCTGCACAAATAACGATACCGGCATAATCACTTGTTCCCTTCGTTCCCACTGCAGTTCCCACGCTCGCCTGCGAAAGTTCTGCCCGCAAGGCGGCCTGGAAACCGCCATAGGAACCTAAGGGGAACAAAGCTGTGGCCCAGTAGCGACGGTGGCACGCCGCGTCCGCACATGATTACCAATTCCGGGAAATCCGATGCAATCCACAGATTTTATTGCAAACTTATAGTACCAAATTTGGTTATAAGAAAAAGGATTGCTAATTTTGCAAAAGCGTATAATTCTCTAAAATAATATGAGTAAAAAAGAAAAACTGATAGCGAGACTCCTCTCAAATCCTAAGGATTTCACCTATGGCGAGATGAGTACGCTTCTCTGTTTCTTTGGATTCGAGGAAAGATCAAAAGGAAAAACATCCGGTTCGCGAGTTGAGTTCGTAAAGGGTGCTGACACTATATTACTTCACAAGCCTCATCCTAACAATCAGCTGAAACCCTATCAGATACGGCAAATAATCAACGAATTGAAAAACTTAAAATTGATATAAGATGGGATACATGAAATATAAGGGATACACGGGTTCGGTAGAATATAGCCCAGAGGATGGTTGCCTGTTCGGAAAAGTGCAGGGGCTTCACGGAACTCTCATATCTTATGAGGGTGAATCTGTAGAGGATATCCAGAAAGATTTTGAGGGCGCAATCGACGACTACCTCGTAAGCTGTTCGGAACGAGGAATAGAACCGGCCAAACCCTTCAGCGGCAGACTGAATCTGCGGATGCCGTCTGAGCTCCATGCCGCAATCGCAATGGCAGCGTCATCAGCCGGTACAACAATTAACGATTTCATCACGCGATCATTATATAGCGCAGTCCAGGCTCAACGACCCCAATGAGACATGTGTTGATTGTCGATACTGGCAAATCCGCGTAGATCCGCTGTAATCCGCGTCTATATCCCGGTGGCGCAAGACGGAGGGATATCCGCGATGAGGAAAATCCTTGGATTATTTCTTATCCAAAATCCTGTCGATGATTGCTTTGCTGAGAAACTGAATGGAGGAGCAAGCTGTGTGAGTTTCGTCGTGGCGCTGTCGTGGCTTGGGTGCGGAGCACCGAACACGGAAACAGGCTAACGCCAGACATCTCATATCACAAATTTCGGGACAGGGAGTTGGTTATCAACTGGTTCCCATTCGTTCCCACTCCAAGTTCCCACATGAGCGTAGCTCAGTTCTGCGCGCGCCGCAGGCCCCTCTTAGTTCGCGCTGCCGAATGGCAGCGCTTCAAACGCGTTATTATCGACAACATGGCTGTGGCCGTCGGCCACAGAAACGAAAAGAGGCCTGCGGCGCGCGCAGAACTATTTGCCCGCAATGCGGGCTGGGAACCTCCATGGGAACTGAGGGAACATTGGTGCGTCCCAGTAAGGACGGCGGCATGCCGCGTCCGCAGTTGATTCGCATAGTTGGAGTCCGGCATAAGGGAACAGGCTAACGCCGGTAAATGACGCACGGAGGATAATGAGACCGTCTTCATGGTTATGATCCCGGATTGTCAATCCAGGAGCGGAAGCCGGACTGGGAGAACCGTATGCCGGACTGTGTGACCCTATGCTCTATCTTCAGGGTGACGGTTGTCCTGAAGTCATTGATACGTAACAGATTGGGTATGGAAAACGGATGGTGGGTGCAAATATCATGGATCGGATGGCAAATGCATATGTGTGACAATGCCGGATGACATAGCGCTCCCTCCACCCTCAGCAGGTGCGGATTCTTTATTCTAATCATAAGGATTCTACTTCGTTTTCTTTTTTTCATATGTGCAACAATCCGCTAAAATAAAATATAAACCATAGGCAGCCTGGGCCGGGCTCGAACCGGCAAAGCCCTTTCGGACACATTCCATCCAATATAATGCGCGTCTTACCAATTCCGCCACCAGGCTGTATCCTTTCTCTTATCTGGAAGAGGGGGTGTTTCCGTCTTACGCGATGCAAAGGTAACATGCATGGCTACCACATGACGACATAACAAAAAATCATCGGATTTTGGGTGTGCAGAGCCCCGCACACGGAACGGGCTAACGCCGGAAAATGACGCACGGAGGGCAATGAACCCGGCATAATCTCTGGGGCAGCATTTCGTTTCCACGGATGCTTGGCGATGGCTGATTGGCAACGGCTGATTGG
>DKYZ01000096.1:10802-15834 GCA_002493515.1 Porphyromonadaceae bacterium UBA7087
GCTGATTGGCAACGGCTGATTGGCGATGGCTGATTAGCGGAAATATTGAAATTATGTCGTGATTTGGCAAGTTTTGAGGATAAATTTGTAGCAAAAAAATCAAACTGTATGGAAAAATCTGATATTGGACTAAAACTGATGTCCCTGTACCGGGACATATCAAAGTCTCGCCATAGTCATGATGATGACTGGGCTTCAAACAGCGTGTATGACGAACCTGACACCTCCACAGTCGAGGGTATGACAACAGCGATTCTGTCATCGCTCGACAATCGAGATTTTGATGAAGCGCTTTCCCTTCTGGATGAATGGGAATATGACTATCCGTTAGAAAACGAGGGAACGAGTCTGTATAAATATCTTCGTTCGGAATACTATCTAAGGCTGCTTGACGGGGAAGAATGCTTTACCGAAACGGTAAGTAATCTGAATGAGGCGATAGATGCCGCCGCCGCATTCTTTAAAGCGAATGAGGAGGAAGGACACGCGATGGATGATGTGGCTATAGAATTATCCAACAGGTTGAAGAATATCAAAGAATCAATCGACCAGGATGATCTCGAGGAGGAAGGATTACAGATTTCGGAACTGGAGGAGCCTGTGGTCTTGCCCGTACAAGAGGATGAGACGACACGGGGACTAATCATCAGAGCGCTCAAGCGCCATAACAAAAAATATAAATACCTCAGTTCAGAAGCAGGATATCTGCTTAGATACATCTGTAATGAGCTTGGCATTGAGGAGCCTATTGATTAAGCGGGGTTGGAGCATTGATTAAGCGGGGTTGGAGCCCCGCACACGGAACGGCCTAACGCCGGAAAATGACGCACATGATGCCATTTCCGGCGCTAATTGCGGTTAAAACAGCCAAATAAATCAGAAAGAGAGAATCATTTTACGGCATACCGCCTGGCGGTTTCTTCGGCAAGCCATTTGATTTCGTCGCGAAGCCACTGCGGGGCGAGGATCTCGGCTTCAGGGCCCAGTGAGAGCACGGCCCGTTGGAACTCGTATTCGGGACGGACGGTCAGTTCGTAGTCGGTATGCTCTTTTGTATGGGAAAGCGCACGCTGTGACTTGTGGAGCGGAAGCGACTCGACATATGCTCTCTGACGGCCATAGACACGCAGTGTCACTTTCTCGCAGTCGTAGTCATCATCGATATTGACACCTATCACCTCATCGAAACAGGCATTGACATCCAGACTTTTGTCTATCTCAAACGTATCATCGGTAGGCGTGACAGCCTCCATGCGGTCGAGGGCGAATACCGAGAGCTTGTCAAATCCTTTCATGAGCCCTACCAGATACCATCTTCTGCCCGACTGCCTGAGCCCGTATGGCTCAACCATACGCTCCGACGCCTCGCTGTCGCCGAACTTACGATATTCCAGCCTGACGACAAGATTCCTTATCATGGCCTTTATCACAGAGGGAAGATACTGCATGCCGCCAGGCGTCTCCTCGAAGGCTATACGGCCGGCAACCTCTCTGTTGTCCATCAGCTGATTGTCAATGGCAAGCCCGTTGAAGAGCCACGATGTGAACGAGGGCCCATTGAGCGCCTCATCATTATCTATATAATACGTGTTGCCGGCATAGCGGTTGCAGAGGATATCGATGCCGAAAATATCGGCAATAGCCTGACGGTGGCGGTGGAACGTCCGCTCCGGAATCTCTTTCTCATCTTCCAGACGAAGGGAACGTTCCTCCATCCACTTTTGGTTGATCTCCTCAAGGGTAATCTGCCGAGCCTGCCGGATTGTCTCTATAAGCCAGACGTAGCGTCTGATAAGTCTTACTGATGTAGCCATAATCATTGCTTTTCCGCAAAGTTAACACTTTTTACCGACATTTCGCGGCAGAATGAGAAGTCTTACCCTTATTTCTTATTTTTCAGGACGTTAAGCTCCGAGCCGACATATGCCGCCGTATAATCGGTGTCATCATATTCGTATTTCATCACATCCCCTTTCTGCTTGAATTTCACGTTATATGCCACATTGACATCGTCGCCCCAGGCATACCCTACTTCCCAACTGTCGCTCTCCTCGTCGTAGACAGCATATACCGGCTTCATCGGATCAATGTCCTTCAGATCCTGCACCACAGCCCATACAACCGTCCCTACCGATAACTTGGGATTATGATAGTCGCCTATAAGTTCCTTTCCCCATTTGCTTCTGTCGCCCTGGCTAATGGTAAGATTCCGAAGAGGCTTCAATGATTCCGATGACAAGGAGGAGGGCATACCCTCCACCCCGCTGAATGCATCAAGGGATATGGTGCCTTCCTGATCGAACACCTCCAGCGCCGATGGATTCTCCTTTATAACCTCTGCCATGCCAGATACCAGACTGCTGATCCTTTCCTGGCAACGCTCCACGTAATCTATATAGTCGCGGTAGCCTCTTGCCATCTTCTCGTCACGCGAAGTGCCCAACAGTTCATCGACATCGAACGGCACATGGCCTCCGAAGAAGGCCTTCGTCTGGTTCCACTCGTCGATATTCTTCTGCACCTTCTTTCTTACGTCCTCGCTATATTCATTCAGGCATTCCGACAGATAGCCGTCCAGGAGCATGGAGTAATCGTTGATGCTGTTTTTCCTCATCTCGGCAGGAATCTCGACTGCAATGACCTTTTGTTCGGCCGGTGTAAGCTCCTTTTTGCCACAGGATGCAAATATCATGGCTGTAAAGACAATGAGCGATGTCTTGGCCAGTAGTCCGGGGAGGCGCGAGAGTCTCGTCTTTGATTTTGAATCGATTTTCATAGTGTCAGGGGGTTAAATTGTCTGGAAACGGACTATTCCGTCTTCCGCGCCGCAAAGATAGCATATCCTGTTGCCACATGACGGCATAATATGATATTTTTTATCCGGGTTAAGGATGTTTTTGCACGTGGCTGGAGACGTCCCGTCTCCGAGCCTGCATGTCGAGAAGTCTCGCAGAGCGAGACTGCCTTTGGCTGGCGGACGAGGACGTCCGCCGCCCCAAGGGCGCCTGAGTCATAATTCTGTGCAAAAACATCAGCGACAACCGGAATATTTTCGTAACTTTGCGAAATAGAAACCACCGTTGCGGAAACCACCGTTGCGATAACTTTAAAGACGGATGAAATTTTTTGATAGAGAAGAGGAAATAAGGATTCTGCGCAAGATAAGAGACAACGCAGAGAATAACGCCCAGTTCACAGTCATTACCGGACGACGCAGGATAGGCAAGACTTCGCTTGTGCTTAAAGCCTATGAGGATAAACCAATTTTGTATTTCTTCGTGGGAAGGAAAGCGGAAAGCCTTCTTTGCGAGGAGTTCCGGCAGGAAACAGAAAGCAAGCTCGGGGTGAGACTCGGAGGTGTGCCCTCCGGTTTCTCAGAACTGTTCGAATATCTTATGAAACTGTCGCAGGAACATAGTTTTACCCTGTTTATCGATGAATTCCAGAATTTCGCACGTGTCAACCCCTCCATTTTCAGCGATATGCAAAAAATCTGGGATCTCAATCATGAGAAGTCGAGAATCAACCTGATTGTCTGCGGGTCGGTATACTCAATGATGACAAGGATTTTCCGCGACAACAAGGAGCCTCTCTATAACCGACAGAACAGGTTTATGACGGTACATCCCTTCCGCCCTTCCGTCCTTAAGGATATACTCGGAACCTATCACCCCGACTATACCAACGAAGATCTGCTCGCTCTCTATGCTTTTACAGGAGGTGTGGCGAAATACGTTCAGCTGCTGGTAGACGACGGGGCCTTCACCCTGGATGACATGATCGACTGCATCATAAGCCCCGATTCTGTCTTCATCACGGAAGGGAGGTCAATACTCGTAGAGGAATTCGGGAAAGACTACGACACATACTTCTCAATACTGTCGGCGATAGCTTCCGGCAAGACAAGACGCAGCGAGATGGAATCAATCATCGACCGCCCTGTCGGAGGATACCTGACAAGGCTGGAGGATGACTACAGCATAATTTCCAAGGAACTTCCCATGGGAGCGAAACCATTGAGCAAAAACGCCTTATACGTGATATGCGACAATTTCTTCACCTTTTGGTTCCGCTTCATTTTCAAATATACCCATATAATAGAAATCGGGGGATATGACCAGCTGCGTAGCTTGATAAAGAGGGATTACCCCACTTTCTCCGGCATCATCCTTGAGCGTTACTTCCGTGAAAAGGCAATTGAGAGCAAACGTTACACCAACATTGGCCGGTGGTGGGACCGCAAAGGGGAGAATGAAATCGACATGATTGCCGCCAATGAGCTTGACAAGACAGTGGAGATATATGAGATAAAACGCAATCGGAAAAACATCGATTTCAAGGCGCTGGAAGCGAAGGAACGGAAATTGTTCGAGTCTGTTACCCTCTTCAACGGTTATCACGTCACAACCAAGGGTCTTGACATGCAGGATATGTGATGTGATTTGGTTAAAGTAGATAAATTTATCCTGCTCTGTCACCAAATGTCATATCTTTGCCATAACTTTGCGGCATGCTTATAATCTTTTAAATTCTTCAAAGTATGAAAAATTACACTGAACTTCAGAAGCAGACCGGATGGTCTGACATTATTTTCCAGGCCATAGGTTCGGAAGCGGAAGCCCGGATCTACATGAAGGCGGGGCTTGTAGAGAAAACCGTCAACGGACGCCAGGCCCTGACGAATCCCACTATCGACGGAAGTGCCTTCAACTGCCGAAAGGATTGGCTGAAAAACAAGCTTGCCGATTACGACAACTGGAAGGACTGGAACAATGCCGACCTCATGGGTGAGGGATACCCGCCACGCGACGCGAACGGCGATCCTTATGAACTCCACCACATCGGCCAGCGGCAGGACTCGCCGTTTGCCGAACTTACCTACTGGGACCATATGACGGAGGGCAACAATGCCATACTGCATCCCAAACGCGAGAGCGAGATCGACCGCCAGCAGTTCGACCGCGAGAAAGCGGCCCACTGGATGGCCCGCTTCAACGACTTCAAAGACTGATATTAAACATTTCACTCCGCG
>DKYZ01000096.1:16108-17225 GCA_002493515.1 Porphyromonadaceae bacterium UBA7087
CGCGGAGTGAAATGTTTAATATCATATGTATAGGCTCGGAGACGAGACGTTTCCGGCCCCGGGGTCTTTCTCAGCGGAGGATGACTTTCTCGGTTGTTCCGTCGGCGTGACGGATGATGTTCAGGCCGCGTTCAAGTGTGGCGCGGCGGAGTCCGTCTGCACCGTAGATGGTCGCAGGTCCCTGCTTGCCGTCGGCCATGATATCTCCGATGGCGCCGAGTGCCGACCATACGAACTCATAGTCAGTAGTCTCGCTGTCATCGTCCGACGAGCCCTCCAAACGGAGCTTGACAGGGCAGTTGTTGCTGTCCATCGTCCAGGTAAACACGCCGCGTCCCTTCTCGCCGTCATATTCCGCAATCTCTATCAAAGCCGGGAATTTCACCGGAGCGTTGCCGAGGAACCCGGCCTTCTCCATATATTCAAGCTGGTCGACGTCGATTCCATAGAAATTGTCGTAGCTGACGAAATTCACGGTGTTATCGTATTCCGAATTCGTCACCACGGCATTTGTCTCATCATATTCCCCGACCTCACGCTCGTCGGTATATTTCCAGCTTGCCACCGAGCCGTCGACGTAAGTCAAGGTGTATGTCTCCGGTCCCATATCATTGAGATCCTTGATGACGAGCTTCACGAGACGACCGTCAGCGTCATACTCCACAGTCCAGGTATCGCCGCCTCCGGCCTCATCCTCAACGAATTTCTCCACATAGCCACGCTCATTGAGGGTAGCCACATAAGTTTCGGAGGAATAATCGTCTTTCTCCGTCACAGTGACTATTCCCTCAGCGAGACGGGAATAGTCGAAAGTCACGGTCTCGTAGTTATCAGCGATTTTAGACAGGCGTCCCTCGCCGTCATACTCATAAGTGGAGACCTCGATACTGCCCCACTGGGATTTCTCTGTCATCTTCTCCAGATGAAACCCACCGGCAAACGCCGGAAGAGATGCTGCCAGGACGGCAAAACCACTCAATAAAAATTTTTGCATAACAACTTTTCAATTCAGGGAGGTTCTATTATTTGATTTTTCAGACTAGCACATCGAGACAGAACCTCATTAAGCCTCGCCTGTCAGCCTTTGTCAGTTGCAAAATTAATGATTTGGTATGAT
>DKYZ01000001.1 GCA_002493515.1 Porphyromonadaceae bacterium UBA7087
CGTTCATGTCCGTTTCATTTGATTATTCCTATGACGGAAATGTACCGAACATCGCTCAGTTGAGCGAGACAAATCAATGGCTCGACACAAAATTGGTATATCATGGGAATTCCACATTGAAACCATATAAGACGCATAAGGCGGCCATGCGTTTCGTATGGAACAATAAATATATAGATGTCTCGATGCGTAACTGGTTTGAGTCATCTCCCGATATGATTTGTGATATGTATACATTGACAGACAGTTATATGTTGCAGACCATGGTTAACCTGTCTAAATACAGGGTATGGGGCACTCAGATAGATTCACGGATCAAACCATTGGGTGACAGCAGATTCGTTTTCTGGAACCGTGTGGTTCTGGCTGATGTCAGAGGAAAAAATAAAGAATATTCATGGAGTGGATACAGAATACAATGGATGTCGGAGTTGTCTCTTAATCTAGAACATTGGACTGTCGCATTATTCTATCAGTATCCCGGTAAAATTGTAGAAGGACAGTTGGAGCGTCCGCGGGCACAATGCTGGTCAGCTACTGTATTGTATCGTCCCATGACAAATCTTTCAGTCGGACTGGAATGGTTCATGCCTTTCGGGAATGGGTTCAAGGAGAGTGAGCGAACGGTCAATGCAGCGCCTGTCTATGCCGATACTGAGACAAAAATAATGGATTGGAGCAATATGGTTTCCATTAAGTTGTCTTATAACTTCAGCTTCGGTAGAAACAGGAACAAAGCGCATCCTCAATACGGTAATGGAGATAATGACTCCGGAATCTTGCGTAAGTAAGTTTTAACGCTATTTTCATGTTTGCTATAATGAGCTGAAGCAGTGTGGAATCGGGATTTCAAAGCTGGCGGCGCAGGAAGAACGAACGCGCTATCCATGCAATGCCATAAATTCAGCTGCTGACATGACTGGAACCGTTGAGAATTGAAAATCTTTTTGGTTTCTTGTAATTATCATTTCACAACCGGAACCTATGGCTACAGCATATTGAAGTGCATCTTCAAAGTCTTTGGCTGACAGAGTCATAGCGCTTCTTATATGTTCAGGAGTGCATGAGGTTATGAAAAAGAGCTCATCGATGGTTTTAAGGTGTTGATATAGGACAGCAGGAGGCAGCTTTCTACAGATATAGGCAAAATTGGCTATGGATAGGAAACTTACATAGAAACCACAGCCAGAAAGAGAGCCTTTGGCTAAGAAGTCCTGGCTTGTGGTTTTGAATTCCTCCCTAAGGAGAAGGTCTATTATAAAGTTCGTGTCTAAGAATATTTTTTTCATCTCGACATCAGGTATCTTGTGCGTTCGTCATCCATATCTACCACGGAGGTATCGATGGAGTTGCTGAGTTCCATCATCTTCCGTATCCATTCCTTCGAATCTGTTCCATCATTTCGTGATTGAACATTTGACTGGACGGATGCTTTGAGCACACCTTTCATGTTTTCTATCATGCGCTGAAGCAATGTGGAATCAGCGCCATTCTCGAGAGTTACCAATATCTGCGTCATGTCAGTTAATTTTTTATTCTGCAAATTTATAACAAAAATTCGGGATTTCAAAGCTGGCGGCGCAGGAAGAAGAAGCGGGTGGCTATCAGGAAGAGGATTGCTCCGCCGGCCTGCATCGCTGCCGTTACCCAGAAAGCGGTGGTGAAGCTGATGTACTCGCATAGGAAACCGCCCAACAGGATGCCGAGCCCCATGCCTGTGTCCCAGGAGATCAGGATAGAGGAATTGGCCGTGCCCCGCTGGTCGTGCCGCGCCACCTTTACAAACATGTTCAGAAACGCCGGATACATACGACCGTTGCCCAGACCGATGAGCAGAGCCGAAAGATAGTAACTCCATTCCCCGAGACAGCAGGCGAAAAGACCGTAGCCGACGGTAGAGCATATCACACCTGCGGCGCAGCTCTCCGTCAGATGTCCTGAGCGCAAAGCCTTGCGTCCGAAAAGGCGCGATATCACAAGACCTGAGGATAGAAGCATGAAAAACAGTCCCGTTCCGTCGGTTATGCCCAATTCCTTCTGCCCATACAGAGCCACGTAGTTGCTCATCACTCCCCAGCACAGACCGAACATTGAGATATTTATCGCCATAAGCCAGGCACGTGTCAGGAAGAAATGGTCGAGACTCAGGGCCGGCTTGTTTTTGACAATCTCCCGCTGCGGAATCTTCACCCGAGTCGTCGAATAGAACCCCACCAGGGCAAGAATGAGCGAAATCCAGAAGAGGAGAGTGAAATTGTCGGTCGCGTGGTAGATATAGATGCCTGCCGAAGGGGCGATAGCCATGGCCAGGTTGTTGCTCAGTCCATAGAAGCCGATTCCCTCATTGCGTCTCGACGAGGGGAGCACGTCAATCGCCACCGTGCTGTTGGCAACCGTCGCCGCCCCGAAAGGGATGCCGTGGATTGTGCGCACTATGGCGAACATCAGCAGCGTTGCCGCTCCTATGTAGCCCGCGAAACATATGAAGAAGGCGAAGAAGCAGAGCATCAGCACTTTCTTACGGTTGAAACAGTCTACCATAAAGCCGCTGAACGGCCTCACAAGCAGCGTAGCCACGACATAGCCCGAGAGCACGAGGCCAATCATATCCTTTTCAGCCTGAAACTGCTCGTCGAGATAAATGGGCAGAAGAGGCGTGAGGAGATAAAAGGCGAAGAAAAGCAGGAAATTGCTTGTCATCACCTTGATATACTCCCTGTTCCAGAGCTTTTCCGAAGCCCCGGAAGATTTCTCCGGCCCTACTGTCGCGCCGGAGCTGACAATATCTTTAGAAAATCCGTTCATGATCCTATTGAATAAACGGAGCTTGGCGCTGATTTATTTGCATCAAAAAAGCCCTCCGCCTCGGCGAAAGGGCTTTTTTTGGAATTATGAAGTGATTTTCAAGGTTGTTGCCTTGGGATCGGCTGCCGCCTCACCGCTGTGGCAGAGGCATTGCGTGGATTTATTTCGTCATGCTGATGAACTGGGCGTTGCCGGCGGCGGGAGAGGTGGTCATTACAAGCTCATCGCTGTCCATGCTCACCTGGCAGTTGCGGATTGCATCTACCGTGGCCTGTGATGCCTGGCCGTAGGAGGCTGTGTAGTCGCCCGAGAGTGAATTCGCCTTGAGCACGAGCACATTGTACTGGCCGTTTCCGGCGGGTTCTGCGAAGATGGTTGCCATCTCACGCTGGTTGTTGGCTCCCACCAGCATATTGCGGATAGGGAGGCTCTCGATCGTGTAGATGAACTGGTCGCGGAAATTCTGCGACGCGCTTGCGTTGGATGCCTGTGCGCTTGCGCTCACCACATTCGAGATCGCGGCGTTGCCGTCAACGTTGACCGACTGTACGGTCTTTGCCTTCATTCCGGGAAGGTCTGCGAGGCCTTCGTATGCATCCTTAAGAGTGATCTGTGCGAAGCAGGCGGCGCTCGTGGCCACCAATGCAATAAGGGTTAGAAATAACTTTTTCATAATTTTGTGGAATTAAATTGTTTGTTATGCCATTGAAACGCCGATAACTGCCAAATGGATTGAGTATTAAATAAAAATATTTTATTTATGGAATTTTTAACAACTTGACCAATGCCATGTGCCGTTTTTTAACAAAACGGCATGAACAAAGCCATCGGCTGTTTGTTTGGCTGGCTTCCCGTTATTGCGGGATATCGCGGAATTGATTAATTTTGCACCTGAAGATATAAAAAGAGATTATGAACGAAGAGGATATCCTGAGGCATAAAGGGGTCAAGGCTACGCCCAACCGGATTTTGGTGGCCCGGGAGCTTTTGAGGGCTGAGTCGCCCCTGTCGCTCTCACAGCTGGAGGAGAGGCTTTCCACGGTCGACAAGTCGAGCATATTCCGTGTGCTCAATCTTTTTGTGGAGCATGATGTGGTGCATATCGTGGAGGGGGGCGACAATATGGCCAAGTATGAGATATGCGGTGGCGAAGACCACTGCAGCCTTGACGACATGCACATACATTTTTATTGCACGGAGTGTCACCGCACATTCTGTTTCAACGATATGCCTGTGCCCAAGGTGGCTTATCCGGAGGGATTCGCTGTTAGAAGCGCCAACTATATGGCCAAGGGAGTGTGTCCGTCATGCGGCGGCCTCGAGGAATCATGATCAGGCATAGGATATGGATTTCAGACGTGCTCTCAGCCGGTATCCGGCGTTCTGGGGATTCGTGACGTCGCTTTATGCCCTGGTCTTTGTGACTGCCGATTTCTGGGGAAGCCCTGTGACAGGGCTGCGTGGCTTTATCGCCCTGGCAATGCAATGGCTGATTGTGGCGTTCTGCAGCGGCGGAGTCATAGGCCTGATATGTGCGGGCAGATACGTGTTTGCAGTGCTGTTTCCGTTGCTTACGGTTTTTTCATCCGTGCTGGCGTATTTCAAGCTTACACTCGGGATGGGGTTGACGCCGATGGCGATAGAGCTTACCCTGGTGAACGACCTGCGCACGTGGTCTACCATGATAAGCTGGCAGCTTGTGGCCATAGCGGCTTGTGCGCTTGTGGTCTCCGCTGGTATCGTCTGGTGGCGGTTCAGATTTGTGAGGACGGAGCATGGACTGGACTATGCCTTCCTCTCATGCTTGATAATAATGCTGCCATGCTCGCTCGTGGCGAGGATAAAGGCGCCGGTGGCATCGAGGATGCCTTACGTGTTCTACTACGCAGCGTCGCAATATCTCGACAATAGGAAGACTGTTGCCGAGGAGCGGCATACATTCGACAATGAGGCAGCCGTCTGCGGCGAGGATTCCATAGATGTGGTTTTTATAATAGGGGAGTCGCTCCGTGCCGATCATCTTCAGTTGAACGGATATGGAAGACCGACTACGCCACGGCTCATGAAAGAGCGGAACATCGTGTCGTTCAGGGAAATGTATACCGAGCCGTGTTACACCCATGTCAGCGTGCCGCGCATAATGACCAGGGCGGATTCCGTGAATCCGGAGCGGGCTTACGACGAGCAGTCGTTCATCACGCTTTTCCGCAAGGCCGGGTTCCGCACTGTCTGGTTCACCAACCAGGATGTGGCGTCTTCCTACGTATATTTCATGCATGAGGCCGATACGTTGATATATGCCAATGCCTCCAAGACCCTTTACGATTACGACAAGTGGATGGACATGGACTTGCTTCCACATTTCGACCGGGAGGGCCTTGCGGGAAAAAGAAATCTGTCGGTGATGCATACCATCGGTTCCCACTGGTGGTATAAATCCCATTATGACAGCGAGTCAGCTGTCTTTATGCCGGATATCGACAGCCGGGTGGTGTCGGAGCTGTCGCGGGAGCAGATGGTGAACGCTTATGACAACACGGTGGTGGAGACCGACCGTTTCATTTCGGCTATTATCGGGAGGCTTAGAAACCGGAACGCAGTGCTTCTGTATGTGTCCGACCATGGTGAGGCGCTGGGGGAGAACGGCAACTATCTTCATGGCGACGATTACCCCGAGCTGCACAATCCGGCGGCATTCGTATGGTGGAGCGACGAGTACGGACGCCGTAATCCGGAAAAGGTGAAGGCATTGCGTAGCGCGTCGGGAAAGCGCCACACCACGGATGTGATGTTCCACAGCGTGCTTGACGCCGCGTCGGTGGAATGCGCGTCCTTAGACACCCTGCAAAGTATCTTTGTGAAAAAAATCGGGGGACAGGGTTGTTTTTATCGGTCAAAATATTAATTTTGCAACCTGGAAAGGGGAAACGCCCCCACACCATATAACCTAATATAGAATCTATGCCATCAATTTCAAGAAGAGGACGGGTGATGCCGGCCTCGCCAATCCGAAAACTCGCTCCATATGCCGCGGCGGCGGCAGCGCGAGGCGTGAAGATATATTCTTTGAACATCGGCCAGCCTGACCTTCCGACTCCCCAGGCCGCGTTCGACACATTGCACAGCATCGACCGGAAAGTGCTCGAATATTCCCCGAGCGACGGTCTGCCCTCGCTTAGGCGTAAGATGGCCGAATACTACGGCCGTTTCGGAATCGAGGTCTCTCCCGAGGAAATCATAATGACCTGCGGAGGCTCCGAGTCTGTGCTGTTCGCATTCCTGGGCGCCCTGGATCCGGGCGACGAGGTGATTCTCCCCGAGCCGGCATATGCAAACTATGTGGCGTTCTCCAAGACAGCTGGCGCAAGAATCATCGGTCTCCCGTCGTCGATCGACTCAGGTTTCGCGCTCCCTCCGATCGAGGAGTTCGAGAACTGCATCACTCCAAGCACCAAGGCCATACTTATCTGTAACCCCAACAATCCCACGGGATACGTCTATAGCCGTGAGGAGCTCGAGCAGATACGCGACATAGTGAAGCGTCATGACCTCTTCCTCTTCTCCGACGAGGTATACCGCGAGTTCTGCTACAGCGACAAGCCCATAATCTCGGCCCTTCAGCTTGAGGGTATAGAAGACCAGACCGTAGTCATCGACTCCGTGTCTAAGCGTTATAATGAATGCGGCATACGTATCGGCGCGCTCGTGACCCGCAACAAGCAGCTCCATGACGCCGTGATGAAATTCTGCCAGGCGCGTCTGAGCCCGCCATTGATCGGACAGCTTGTGGCCGAGGCGTCGATAGATACCCCCAACGACTACCTGGAGCAGGCTTTCGGCGAATACCGTCGTCGCAGAGACTTCCTTCTCGAGGGTCTCAATTCCATTCCGGGCGTCTTCGCGCCCGTTCCCATGGGTGCCTTCTATTGTGTGGCGCGCCTTCCGGTGAGGAACGCGGAGGATTTCTGCCGATGGTGTCTTGAGGAGTTCAGCTACAACGGCGCCACTGTCTTCATGGCTCCGGCAGCCGGATTCTATACCGTTCCCGGCATGGGACACAACGAGGTGCGCGTGGCTTATGTGCTCAAGCAGGAGGACCTTGCCCAGGCAGTCGACACTCTGAGAGCCGCACTTGATGCCTATCCGGGCACTGTCCGCTGAGCATAGGATATCAGCCTTTCCCATATGGAAATGGAGATGTGATATGGCGTTTCCATTTCTATATGGGATTTTTTATTTCCATTTTCGCAAAATTTAACTAATTTTGCAAAAAATATCCCAATGCGTCTTGTGTGGAAAATTATTATGGCGGCATTGTTGGCATTAGGCTCTCTGGCCGGATATGCCCAGTATTCTTTCTCGGTGTATGGTGATTTCAAACCATATGTCGGGAGCAATGACTTTGCGCCATATTATATGTCGGCCCTGCAGGCAGACCGCGTTACGCAGTCGAAAGGACTTCTGATCGGTCTCGGGGCACGCGATTCCCTGTCCCTGAGGAAGCGTTTCGACTTGGCCTGGGGCATCGAGGCCATAGGAGGCCCGTCATCGACGGTTGACTACCAGATGTGGGACAATGATGCGAAAGCTTACCGCGACATAGCCCGGCGTCCGGCGCCGGTGCGCCTGCAGCAACTGTATGCCGAGGTGAAATGGAGATGCCTGTTGCTGAGCGTGGGGATGAAGACCAGGGGGGCGGCATTGCTCTATGACCCGCTGACCAGCGGCGACGTGGTGTGGAGCGGAAACGCACGCTCCATTCCGGAGGCACGCATAGGGTTCGTGGATTTTCAGGACATTCCCTTCACCAACGGGTGGGTGCAGGCAGACATGTGCATTTCCTATGGCAGATTTTTCGACAAGAAATGGATTGACACGCATTTCAATTTCCATCACGGACGCATTTCGATAGACAACCTATGGACGTATAAAAGGATATATCTCCGCACAAAGCCGTCGCAACCCTTCAGCTTTCTGTTCGGAATACAGATGACAGGCATTTTCGGCGGCCACACATATACATATCTCGACGGAAAGATGACAAAAGACGTCGACAACTACCATGGATTCATGGACTTTCTCAAGATGATAATCCAGCTTCCCGGTGGCCGGGAGGGATATATGATAGGCGACCACAAGGGTTCCTGGGACGGCTGCGCCCGTTACCGTTTCAAATCCGGACATCAGCTGAGGGCCTATTTCGAATGGTTTTGGGAAGATGGCTCCGGACTCGTGAAAAACAATGGCTTCGACGGCCTGTGGGGATTGGAATACAGGTCGCCGCGACGCGGACTGCTCAATGCGGCAGTGGTGGAGTATCTTGATTTCACCAACCAGAGCGGACCGCTGCATTATGACCCTTTCGACAATCCCGGCTCATCGGTCACCACGCAGGTCAGGGGAAAGGACGATTATTACAACAGCACGTTCTACCGGCCTTATGTCAACTATGGAATGACGATAGGCACGCCCCTGGTGATGGGCACCATCTACAATACCGACGGCAGCCAGTGGCTCAAGGCTACGCGCGTAAGGGCGATTCATGTCGCTTTCGAGGGCTCGATAGGGCAGCAGTTCGATTATGTCGTGAAATATAACCATCGGAAGGCCTGGGGGGAGACCAACAGCTATTATCTCATGCATCCTCTCGAGGCTGACAGCTTTTTCATTGGAGCGGCATGGAGAGTGCCGCGTATGAAGGGGCTGCGGTTGGAGGCAATGGTAGGCATCGACCGCGGAGACGCCCCTCAGAACGTTTTCGGGGGCGCAGTGACCATATCTTATGACCGACTTCTGAAATTCTGAAATGGAGACCACGGAGAAAAAGAACGTTATGAAAAGGATGAGACCCCTGGAGAGAATGCTGGCGGCGGTGACGCTCCTTGTAGTCGTCGCGGTCTCACTGTGCTCCTGTGTGCATCCCGGAGGAGACATCGGCCCCTATTTCGGCAACTGGGGTCTGGAGAAAATAGAGATCGACGGGGAGGTCAATGACGATTACTCACAGGAGAATCCGGTTTTCCTCTCGTTTCAGTCATCCGTCTTCAATATGGGGACAGTAGGCAGCTGGGGCACTTTCGGAATGTGGGAGGAGGAGGAGGGTATCCTGACATTGACGGCGGATTCGTTTGCTGCTCCGGATAGATATTTCCCCAGGATAACGGGATGGGGGAGCCGTATAAGCGTGTCGCTCACAATCCTGGAGAAAAGTTCCCGCCGGCTTCGCCTTCAATGGGACGATCCCGACGGGAGACTGTGGGTGTATACATTCAAGAAGCTGTTGTAATCAGGATTACATAGAAACAGGCGTTCGTGGCAGCGTCAGGCATCGTCGCCGCCGACAATCACCGAAGGCTGTCCGGGAGCCGGAAAACCGGCGTCCGGATTGGAGATCTTTACATCCATTCGCGTCCATAGGAAGTTGGGAATCATCCTCCAGCCGCCGACCACAAGATTCCAGCGCCAGTCGATGACAGCCACGCGCCTTTTCCGGACTATTGCCTTCAGAATAAGCCGCGTGGCATATTCCACATCCATCTCCATTGGATACTCCACTCCCTTTGTGAGAAGGGGAGTGTCAACCCATCCGGGTCGTATGTCGGTGAACGTTATGTCGGCGCCCTCCTCGCGGGCAAGCTGCTCAAGAGCCACAAGATATGTCTGGCCGAATTTCTTGGTGGCCGAGTATGCCGACAGGCGCCCGATGCCGTTGGTGCCCGCTACGGATGTCACGGCGGCAATCTGTCCCCTGACTCCCTTGTCGCGGAAGTAGCGGTAGGCCGCGCACACCATGCGTGCGAATCCGGCGGCGTTGGTGTTGACTATCTCGACCTCCCTCTCCGGCATAAGTCCGAGATTCTCAAACCCGATGCCGGCCACATGGAAATATATGTCCATGCCGCCGATTTTCTCAGCCAGCTCCGTCAGCCTGTCTACCGCCTCGGGTTTCGTCACGTCTATCGACATATATTCCACGCAGTCCGGATATCTATCCTTGAGCTGCTGCAGAGTCGAGGTATGGCGGGCGGCGAGCCCCACCTTCATGCCCCTCGATGCGAGAAGCTCCGCCATATGGTAGCCTATTCCCGAGGAGGCTCCCATAATCACTATTTTCTTCATCGTCCGTTTTATTTTGTTAGAGCGGCATTTTTTTTCCCTGGCGCCGCATTATCTACCATGATATTCAACACTTTTCGTCACGGTTAGGTTGAGCTTTCACAACACTTCCGCCTAATGTGCGTTGTATTTTATAGACATATATGTTTCATGCTTTGCCTAAAGTTATTAACTTTGCAGCATTCAACCAATAACAACCGATCAAATACCTTAATCTGAAATGCCAGTAAATCCACACCATCCGATAAGCGCCAACGCGATTGATTCCGACCGTAGGGTGCTCGAGCTGCTCTCACAGACCTTCGGAAACGTCTCGTCGGCCGCTACGGAAATAATCAATCTGGAGGCTATTCTCAATCTTCCCAAGGGGACGGAACATTTTGTGGCCGACCTTCACGGGGAGTCGGAAGCCTTCAACCACATCCTGCGCAACGCCTCGGGCAACATCAAGCGCAAGGTAAACGAGCTTTTCGCCACTTCCCTGCGTGAGGAGGATATACGCCAGCTGTGTTCCCTGATATATTATCCGGAGAGAAAGCTCGCATATCTGAGACAGGGGAACGAGGACCTTGACAATTTCTATCAGATCACCCTCCATCAGCTTGTCAAGGTGCTGCAGAGGGTGTCTTCGAAATATACGCGCTCGAAGGTAAGGAAAAACCTTCCCAAGGAGTTCGCCTATATCATCGAGGAGCTTCTTCACGAGGCGCCCTCCGGGGAGAACAAGCAGCCGTATTACAACCGTGTCATCGAGACGATAATATCCACCGGCCAGGCAGAGCCTTTCATATGCGCTCTTTGCAACGTCATCCAGCGTCTCAGCATTGACCAGCTCCATATTCTCGGCGATATCTTCGACCGCGGACAGGGAGCCCATGTCATACTCGACACCCTGTCAAAATACAAGGACTTCGACATACAGTGGGGCAATCATGACGCTCTCTGGATGGGAGCCGCAGCCGGCAACCCCTGCTGCGTGGCCAATGTCCTCAGGGTCTCCCTCAGATATGACAATATGAACACTCTGGAAGACGGCTACGGCATCAATCTCGTGCCTCTGGCCACATTCGCGATGGAGACCTACGGCGACGACCCATGCGAGGCCTTCATGCCCAAGGTGGCGCAGGACAACGCTCTTTCAGAAAAGTCGCGCCGCATGATAGCCAAGATGCACAAGTCGATTTCCGTCATACAGTTCAAGCTCGAGGGACAGATGTATGACAAATATCCGGAGTGGCGGATGCAGAAGAGGAAGCTTCTTGACAAAATCGACTATGAGAAGCGCACTGTCATGGTGGAGGGGGTGGAATATGACCTGCTCGACACGCATTTCCCAACCATAGACCCGGGCGATCCATACAGGCTTACTCCGGAAGAGGAGGAGCTGATAGAGAAGCTTGTCCATTCCTTCTGCATCAGCGACAAGCTCAAACGCCATATCCATATCCTCCTCTCCCACGGCGGTATGTACACGGTCTCCAATTCCAACCTGCTCTATCATGCCTCTGTGCCCCTCAATGAGGATGGCTCGATGCGTGAGGTGGAGGTTGAGGGACATCCTTACAGCGGAAGGGAGCTTCTGCAGCGTGTGGAGATGCTGATGCGCTCCGCGTTCAACACCGACACCCCGCGTGAGGACCGCCAGTATGCCATAGACTATTTCCTGTATATATGGAGTGGTCCGGATTCGCCTCTGTTCGACAAGGCGAAGATGACTACCTTCGAGCGTTATCTGATTTTGGACAAGACATCGCATACGGAGAAGAAAGGATGGTATTACAAGCTGCGTGACAGCGAGGAGGTATGCGGCAGGATTCTCGACGAGTTCGGTGTCAAGGGTAGCCACCGCCACATAATAAACGGCCATGTGCCCGTGAAGGCTTCAGCCGGCGAGAGTCCCGTCAAGGCCAACGGAATGCTGATGGTGATTGACGGCGGTTTCTCGAAAGCCTACCACAACACCACCGGCATCGCGGGATACACCCTCATATTCCACAGCAGCGGGTTTGAGCTTGTGCAGCACGATCCCTTCACCTCGGCCGAGGAGGCTGTGCGCAACGGCACCGACATTGTGTCGACCACGGCTCTTCTTGAGTTAAACTCGCAGCGTCTGAGGGTGCGCGACACTGACAAGGGCAAGGAGCTCCAGGCGCAGATCGACGAGCTTACGGAGCTGCTTTACGCATACCGCCACGGCATCATCAAGGAACGGAAATAATCCGGCTGAACCAAGACTGACC
>DKYZ01000101.1:0-20091 GCA_002493515.1 Porphyromonadaceae bacterium UBA7087
AAATCAAATAATAGAACCTCCCAATACAACAAACTTGAATCAAGATGAACAGATTGATATGCACTCTGCTGATGATTAGCTCAATAATCCTCGGCTCATGCGCCCAAAACAAAAACGTATCTGACATGGATAAGGAAAATAATAAGGCTTTGGTTGTTTATTACTCTGAAACAGGCACTACCGAGGCAATCGCAAAGAAAATATCACAGGCTACTGGCGCAGATCTCTATCGTATAGAGCCGGAACAACCCTATAGCGCAGCTGACCTTGACTGGCAGGACGACAATTCCCGCTCGACCAAAGAGATGAACGACCGCACTGCGCGTCCGGCAATCAAAAACGGGAAAGTAAACCTCGACAGCATCAATACGGTCTATCTCGGCTATCCCATATGGTGGGACCAGGCACCTCGTGTTGTCAACACTTTCATAGAAACCAATGACCTGTCGGGCAAAAGAATCATAACTTTCTGCACATCAGGCGAAACTTCGATCGACGGAAGTGTGCGCCAACTCAAAGCCGATTATCCCGCACTCGACTTCGTTAAGGGCAAACGCCTGAACGGTGCACCTATAAACGAAATCGAAAAGTGGATTTCAGGGCGGTAGACCAAGCTGATCGTCTGACAAACCTCGTCAACAGACAAGTATGAAATCGTCAATATTAAAATTTGCAGTCGGGGCGGCACTGATGTCGGCAACTTTCGGTATGTCTGCCCAGCAGGTCGCTCCGACAACTTCCGACTCAGTTGCCACAGTATATTTCATCAAGGATATAACCCCTGAAAACATACTGAAAATCTATGATGCGCTTGACCGGCGCGCTACAGGCAAGGTCTGCGTCAAACTGTCTTTTGGAGAGAGCGGTAATCCCAATCATCTCTCGCAGCAACTGATAGAACCGCTTGTAAGGGGCCTCGATGCCACGCTTGTGGAATGTAATACAGCATACCAAAGTTCTCGCCGGCACTCGTCTGATCATTTGAAAACCGCCGAGGAACATGGATTCACGGCCATTGCACCAGTCGACATCATGGATGCGACCGCTGAAACAGTTTTGCACGTGACAGGCGGCAAGCATATCGACTATGCCCTGATAGGCGACGGCTGGCTGAAATATGATTTTACGATAGTGCTATCGCATTTCAAGGGACATCCGAGCGGCGGTTTTGGCGGCGCATTGAAAAATATGGCTATCGGTATGCAATCGAGCAATGGAAAAGCATGGGTGCATACCGCTGGCAAAAACAAGGATGCCGACAATTGGTGGAATGATCGTGCCGGTCAGGATGATTTCCTTGAGACTATGGCAGAATCGTCAAAGGCCATTATAGACCGTGCGGGCGACAATATATTGTATATATCAGTGGCAAACAATCTTTCGGTTGACTGTGACTGCGTGGCACATCCGGCTCCCGTACAGATGGCGGATATCGGTATCTTCGCATCCCTCGACCCGGTAGCTCTCGACAGAGCCTGTGTGGACGCCGTCCACAACTCGCCGGACCACGGCAAAATCCACATGGAGCAGCGTATCGCCGAGCGCAACGGCATGCATCTCCTCGACTATGCCGAAAGCCTTGGTATCGGCACACAAAAATATGTCCTGATAACAATCGAATAGATTCCGGTCTTTATTTATAAATTTGCAGTTGCGAAACAGCCGTTTCCGAAACGGCTGTTTCGCAACTGCTGTCAATATGTCAGGCCGAAATGCCAGAGGGGGACGGTAACGCCGCTGCCGAACTCTATGTCGTCTTTGACGACAATACCCTTCTCGGCATCCTTCAGCTGTCGGAAGCCCTTGTTTCGTCCTCCTACCTCAAAAGTGTAGTCTTCTATTCTGAAATCGGAGATTCTCGAAGCCATGACATCATATCTTACACGCATCTGGTTGAGAAAAAACGTTTCCCTTACATTTCCGATATTCGTGTCCGTTCCGGCCATGGCATATATGAAATTTGTGTTGTCGATATAAAGTTTTTCAATCTTGCCCAATACCCTCAACCCGGAAGTGTCGTCCCTGAGCAGTGAAATCATGCCGGCTTTCTCAAGCATGACGAGATATTCCGGAAGATTGTTCTTGCTGACTCCAACCTCCTGCGCCAGATTCTCGATACTCGGCTTATAGGGTGCCAGACGTGACAATACTCCCATCAGCTGCTTGAGTTTTCTTGCCGTGGAAGCCGTCATGCCGGCATATAACGGTATATCGGTCTCCACCGTCTGATTGATTATCTGATTCAGTCTCAGACCAAACCCTGGCTCTGACGAGAACGGGAAATACCCTTTTCTGAGATATTCCCCGAACAGAGGTAATGGATGCTCAACCTCCGGCAATTCCACCTCATGCCCGAGAATTCCGGCCAAAGTAACGACAGGCGTCCTGACATTATGGAACAGCTCAAGATACTCCCGAAACGACAGACCCTGCATATGATACATCAATGCCCTGCGGCTCAAATCCGACTCACCGCGCTTTATGTCGAGCACAGAGCTTCCTGTAAATATGATTCTGAGTTTCGGATAGTTGTCATATATCTGTTTCAACTCCCGCGACCACCCTTCGTATTTATGCACCTCATCAATAGCCAGGAACTTACCTCCGGATTTCACAAACACGTCGGCAAGCTCCACGAGCCGATGGGTCGAGAAATATATGTCATCAACATCGACGTAAAGGCTGTCGGCGCCATATTCCTTTATTTTCTGGAAAAGCAATGTGGACTTTCCGACGCCACGCGGACCTGTCAGTCCCAACATCCGGGCTTCATCGGGAAGCTCATGATATATATACCGGAAAAAACCGTCAGGGACATTCCTCATTCTCTGACGCATCACTTCATACAGATAATTGTCGACCATACTCACATGCCATATTTATGTCATAATTGATATCTGACTGCAAATATAGCTATTTTTATCCGAAAAATCCCTGTCACAGGGATGAAATTGGCCATATTTGTCCCTGTCGTAGGGATAAATATGGCCAAAAATGTCCCTGTTATAGTGCGGGTGTCGCGGCTTATTCCCCGCTTTCGGCCACGCGCGCCAGGTCAACGCCGTGGCGCGAGGCCATGATGCGCGGCCGCACTATGTATTTCTGCACGAAGAAGCCGACCAGCATGTAGGCGCCGGCCAGTATCCACAGGTTGATGTAGGGCTGGCGCACCTGCGAGAGGCTTGCTCCGTTGGTGTTCATCCTGACGAATCCCTCCACACCCCAGGTGGCCGGTATGATGTCGCTCAGCCAGTTCCATGGCCACGCCATGGCGTAGCGAGGCCAGGTGATGCCCGAAAGAAACAGGAACACAACCGAAGTGACAACCCACAGCACGAATATCGACTCCCTCTCCCAGACAAAACCCTGGACTACGAACCCGAGGCCCAGGCACGCTATCACCATGGGGGTGAGGAATACGAACTCATGGAAAATGTCCGACTCCATCGGGAAGCGGAATATCAGGGGAACGTAATGGATGAGGAATATCATCGGCAGCAGGATCATCGTCATGAAGCATAGGGTCTGCCCCAGCATCGTCATCGCCACCGACGGCGCCGAGTTGAAGGAATCATAGCCTATCAGGAGTCTGTTCTCCACCTTCGCGCCTCCGGCCATGCCCGAGACCAGGATAAGACACTGATGCAGAATCAGCACAATCACGGCCGGAAGAATGAACGAGTCGAATCCTCCGGTTATATTGCCCATCGAGATGTTATGTATCGGCAGAAGGTCGCCCTCCATTACGGTGGAGGCCAACGGGGCTATCTCGTCGATTTTCCTTTGCTGAAGCTCCGCTCCCATCCCCTGGGTGACGTTGGTGGCCGCCACGAGAAGCCCGCGGTAGCGCAGCAGCAGGCTCATCTCGCAATACATCACGGCCTCGGCGGTCTCTCCGCGTCCGATCTTGCGGGCGAACCCCTCGGGAATCTCGAGTATGCCGTAACACTCATGCTCGTCCATGGCCCGGCGCCCCTCGTCGAGGTCGGCGGCATAGCCGATCACCCTCGCCTCCTGGCAGGCGTCGAGCTCCCTCACGAGACTGCGGCTCTCCGACGTGCGGTCGTGGTCTACCACCACCAGCCTCACGTCTCTCACAAGCTCCGGATTGTAGATGAGGGAGTAAATCACCGGATACAGAAACGGGATGAAGATGAAGAAGAGCATGATGCCCCCGTCGTGGATCGAGAGCTTGAACTCCCGGCAATAGACGAGGAAAAGCTCCCGGATATGCAGTTTTATTTTGTTCCAGATATTCATACCTACTTTCTTTTAACATTCTGCCCCTAAGGGGTCAGGGCGCATAGACCGGCCGGCGCATCGCCCGCTTGAGATTCCACATATAGGTGAGCGGTAGAAGCATGAAGACGATATAGGCCACAAACCACCACCGCGAGTAGTATATGTCGATTCCGTTGAGGGCCTGGTCGATATATATCAGGAAGTTATAGCGGGTCGGGACAATATAGTTGAAGATTCCGATCGCGCCATACATGCTCTCCACCGGAAACGAGAACGCGGCGATCGAGAACGACAGTATTCCCAGAAGAGAGCATATCGAGAGCGACATCCTCAGGTTGGGTATGACGCAGAAGACGAACAGCGCGAATCCCTGGCAGGCGAGCACGAACATCAGCTCCGAGAGCGTGATCCAGAACCAGGAGCCGTTCATCGGATACCCCTGGTATCTGAACAGCCAGGCCTCCATGAATATCGCCATGACGAACCAGAAGAGAGTCTGCGGCAGAAGCTTGGCGAAGACCGCCCTGATGATGCTGCCGTCGGCCATGTTGAGAAGCTGGATGGAGGTACCGTATTTTATCTCCTGGCCGAGGCTGAAACAGGTGACGAGCATTATCATCAGCTGCAGCATGCACGGCACGAACGAGTTGCAGAGGTATATCGCGTAGTTGAGCTCGGGATTGTTGAGCCCCCGCGTGGTGATGTTGACCGGCATCAGCAGCGGCGCTATCTCGTCTTCTGTCTGCCCGACGGCCTCGAGCACCGTGGAGGCTACTCCGGCCTTGGTGTAGACCGCCGTGGTCTTGAATGTCTTGAACAGCAGCGACGCGGGCACGTAGAACGCCATGTTGGTGTAGAACGTTATCACCGGCTGCCGCCCGGAGAGGAGGTCGGCCTCGAAATTCTCCGGGATGAGGAAATAGCCGTAGACCTTCCCCTCCTGCATCATGTGGCGCGCCTGGGTATAGCTGTCGGCGCTGTATTTTATGTCGACCATCTGCATGCCGCTCAGATTCTGCGTCACGTTGCGCGACAAAGACGTGCCGTCCTTGTCGACTATGGCTGCCGGTGCCTTCGCTGGAAGACCCTCCGACATCAGCGACGTGAGCATCAGGATCAGAAACAGCGGCAGCCCAAGCATGGCGATCCAGTAGAGTGGACGCCTCACAAGCTGAAGCACGCTTCTGAGCATTATGGCTCTTGTTCCGTGTGGCTTCATGGTTTACGGAATTTATTTCGACTCCTTCCCGGCCGCCTCGCGGCTCTCTCCCTTCAGGGCGCCCTGGCGCAGCACTACCGACATGCCTGGACGGAAATTCTCGATTCTCTTCTCCGGGCGCGCCTTCACCTGGAATGTGCGCGCGTCGAAGTCGCCGGTGGCCTTCGTGGCCTGCCAGTTGGCGTATGTCCCAAGGTCGCGGATATAGAATACCTTCATATCAGTGGTCACGTCGAGTGCCGGAATGTATACCTTTATCTTCTCACCGAGGCGTATATCTTTCAGCAGGGTTTCGCGGATGTTGAAGACCACCCACTGGTCGTCTTTCTGGAGGCTCATGATCGGGGCGCCCGTAGCCACGAGCTCCGACACGTTGGGATAGACCACCGTTATCTCGCCGTCGCAGGGAGCCACGAGATACTGGTCCTCAAGAATGGCTCCTACCTCATTTACACTGCTTTTGGCGGCCTGCACCATCGCGGCGGCGACCTCCTTGTCCTCCTTCTGGGCTCCGGAGACGGCAAGCTCATACTGGCTCTTGGCCGCGTTCTCGCCGGCACGCGCCGCATCATAGGCCGCCTTGGCCTCGTCGCGCTTCTGCTCGCTTATCACCCCCTTGGCGTAGAGGGCCTGCATACGCTCATATGTCTTTCCGGCTATTCCGGAAGCCGCCTTCGCCTGCGTCCACAGGTCTTTGGCCGCGGATATTATCTGGCTGCGTGTCCCGGCGTCAACCTTACGGTTGCCCGCTACGGCCACCTCCTCCAGCGCCTTGGCCTGGTTGAGCTTGGCGTCCACAAGCGATGAATGTATCCTCACAAGCGTGTCGCCAGTCCTTACATGGGTTCCCTCCTCCACATATATTTCCGCCACACGCCCTGGAAGCTTACCGGAGATGCGTATCTCTGTGGCGTCAGCCTGACCCTGCACGGTATCGGGACCCGGTTTCATGGTCAGGAAACCGACTATAGCCAGTCCGGCCACAATCGCGATTATCACTATGATAGTGAGGATAAGCGTGCGGTCTTTCGCCGTCACGGCCACGGGGTTGTAGAAATTCATATATTGCGGATCAATCGGATCCTGCGGCTTCTGTATATTCTGTGGTGTATTGTTCTTGTCCATCTTTATCTAATCACTTATCGTTAATCACTCATCGTTTATCGTTAATCACTCATCGTTTATCGCTAATCACTAATACTCCAGGTTTCCGAGCACCTTCGACAGGTAGACCTCACACAGGCGGATGCCTATCTCGGCGTCGATTTTCTCCGAATGTGCCTTTATCCAGGCTGTCTGGGCAGCAATTACGTCGTCAGACGTCAGCATCCCCTCATGGAATCCCACTTCCGCCTGACGCAGGTTCTCGTCGGCCTTCTCCATATTCTTGAGCGTCATGTTGAAGGTCTTGAAAGCCTCGTCGTATGAGAACTGTGCCTGGCTCACCTGGAGCTGCACCTTCTCCTGGGCGTCCTCAAGAAGGAGCTTCTGGGCGAGGGTCTGCGATTTGGAGGCTTTGTAGTGGTTGTAGCGTCCTCCCCAGTGCCATATGGGGATTGTGAGGGTAGCCCCTACGTTGAATCCGCCCCCGAATTTCTTCTCAAACCCATGAATCACGTTTGGATTCGAAAAACTGTAGGCTCCTACCAGAGCCACCTTCGGCAACATGTCGCCGAGGGCAAGCTTCTCTTTGCTTTTCAGCATGCTTATGCCGGTGCGCAGCAGCTGGAGGTCCTGGCGGCGCGCGTATACGTCGCCGATATCGTACCTCACGTCGGGCGCGGTGCGCGACACATTCTTCAGCTGTTCGTCCTCAAGCTGCATCACCGTGTTGACGGGGAGTCCGCATATCTGCGCAAGAGCCATCCGCGAGAGCGTCAGCCCGTTCTCCACTTTTGTCAGGGCAATCTGGGCCTCGTTGAATTTCACATCCATTGTCAGGACATCACTGCGTGTGGCCACACCGACATCAAGCATGGTGTTGACATTCTGGCGCAGGGAGTCGACAAGCGTCACGAAACTTTCCGCAAGTTTTTTCTTCTCCCCGAGCGAGACCACAAGCCAGTAAGCCTCATCTACGGCGAATACCACCTCCTGCACCAGGGCGTTGCGCGCCGTTACGGCCAACTGCTCCGCATATCCGGTGATTTCGTTGAGAGCGCGTATCTGGCCGCCCATATAGATAGGCTGGGTAAGGGTGAACGCCCCCGCGAAGACGTTGTGGGTGTCAAATTCCATGGCCTCCTTGGGGATGACAGCCACCTCCGTAGGGATATAGCTGCCCGTGGCGGGATCCTTAATCGGATTGCCGAGGGGATCCTTGAGGATATTGTATTCAAACTGCTGGGTAGCAGGATTGAAAGATTTCGTAGGGAGCATGGCGTCCGCCCCGAGAAGCTCAATCTGGCGCTGGTTGTACATATAGGCTCCGGTGAAATCAATCGAGGGGAGATAAGCCGAGAAAGCGGCCTTCTTGTTGTAGCCCGCCCCCCGTATGTTTTCTTCGGCCACCTTTATATTCTTATTGTTACCAATGGCCATACGGCGGCAGGAGTCCAGACTGACAGTCTGGGCTGCGGCTCCCGAGACAACAAGCATACAGGCGGCTAATAATAAGGATTTTATCATATCACAAAGGAGTTATGACAGCATGAAGCAATGATACTCTCAGAGCGGGCCCCCAGCCGTCGCAAGACCGCCCCGGGGCCCTCCCGATCATAATAAATTACAAAATTACAAAAAAAAAGTTTAACCTCCAACCTCGCACCTCGTCTTTGAATTCACCTCACACACCAATTCCTCCCCTCGTAATCCGCGCCTGACGCCTGAACATCGATATCCTTCATGACGATCAGGCATCCACAGGAGTCAGCTTTCGTTCATTGATGCGGTTTTACTGAAAGCGGAATCCTCCGTCCAGGCAACTGCCTGGACGGAGGATTCCTGAGCGTCTGGACTCTAAACCATATCATGGTTGGAGTCTGGATTCATAATGCGGTTCCGTTTACCTGACGATGAATTTTTCTGCTTTTCCGGCTGACTTGCGGATGTAGATGCCGGGGGTGAGGTTGTCGGAATCAACACGTATGCCGTTGATTGTGTATATGGCGGATTTTGTTGATTCCTCGATGTCGATGGTGTTTACACCTACATTTGGATTTTCCTCATAATCTACTACAATTCTCGGCGTGTTGCCATTTTGTCCGAATCTCCAGACTGCGAAGTATGGCATATCGGTCACATCATAGCCGTTGATTTCTCCGATAGCCTGGAGGTCGATCCATTCGTCATATCCGTAGTCGCTGCCGTCGGCTTTGCCTATCCTGAGACGCGGGCCGTCGAAGTCCCAGTTTTTCATATCCTCTGTGATCTCGGTCACAGGGGCATCGCTGAAGAGGATATAGCAGCTGGAGCCTCCGAATACATCGGAATCGATTTTGATACGGTTTATCCTGTTGTATTTCGAATTGTTGTAGAGTATGGAGCCCTCCTTGGAGAGGTAGAACAGCCAGTCGGTGGAATTGTATATCCACAGTGCGCCGTGATATACATAGTCGACAGTGGTGGCTTTTGAAACATAGTTTACGTCAAGCATGTCTGTCCCGTTGTAAAGGCTCTCGTCGGTGCAGAATAAGGAAGGCGTCAGGACGTCAGTCCAGGGATTGAACTTCTCTACAGTGTAAGAGAGCATGACAGTCTCGCTGGGAGTGAAGGGCGCTTCCCCGGTAGCCCATGTGGAAATAGAGCAGTCCTCGGAAATGACGATATGGGCAAATTCATCTTCAACCGTCACTTCCTCGCCGTCGTTGACTACATAATGTATTGCTGAGGCATTCTTGGGACGGTATAAGGTGAGTTCTGTTCCGGCTTTCACTTCTGTTCCTGACTGTATGCTTGCCGAAGGTGCGTCCAGGACAGTCGATATCACAGAGAGATATTTCTCGGACTCACTGCTGTCTGCATAGCCCTCGGCATGCGCCGTGGCGATGACATAGAATACGTCGCCGGGCAGTACATCGCCGGGCACTGTTATGGTGACCGGGAAATCGGCAGTGAGCATCTCGCTTTCCCATGACCTGTCGTTCCAGTCGGTGTATCCATAGATGTATGTCATATAGGCACCTTCCACATCAGAGGTGTAGACGAGTTGCGCCCCGGGCCATACATCTCCCCAGTAGTCGCACACCGGTTGAGGGCATACCGGTTTCTCCACAGTGAATTCCATTGTGGCCACCTCGCTGTCCTCGTAGCCTTCCATTGAAGCGTAAGCCTCGATCTTCACATTGTCGCCTGGAACTCCGGGCACTTTCATGCTGAAGGATGAGCTTTCGGATACAGTTGTTTCCGCCTCCTCTGAATTGATGAAAGTGGTTATGTGGAGCAGTGCGCCGGAGGTCTGGGTGTTTATCCAGACAGTCCCCTCCGGAGTCTTGTCCCAGCAGTCGATTGTCGGGGTCTTTGCCTTGATTGCCGGAGCAGTCTCTGAATACGATACTTCCAGGTCGGAGATGTATTCCTGTGATGTCCCGACACGGAAATACCGGTAAAGACCGTCAGCCTCCCACTTGTAGTCTGCCGATTTTTCAAGGTACATCTCGACACAGTCGCGGATGTCATCCTCAGTAAGGATGGGCTCATTGCTGAGGTATATGCGGAAACTTTCAGCCGGCCATAGACCGTCGTTGACTTTTATCTGCATGGATGTGAGGTATCCTGCGGATTCTGTCACGGTCACATATCCTTGCGGTTCGGGCCAGTTGGCCCAGGAGAGCGCCCACCAGCTGGAGCCGTCCGACACCATCTGGTTGAAAAGATACTTGGCGCCGCTTTCCCCCTCGTAGGTGAAGTCGGGGTTGATGGAGGTCGCGTCGGCATACCCGGTTGCCGAATAGTTGAGGTCAGGCAGCTGTGCCTTGAAGTTGGCTCCCGTCAGATGGTCGGTGCCGGCGGCGGCCATCGGTATGGCCGACATGGCTATTAACGCCAGGGTGATAAATTTATTCATATTGTTGTTTTTAAATTGTTCGGCGTAATCATTTATGAATGAGTGCGCCGAACCGGTTGTTATGATTTCATAAAGCTATCTTCACGGAGCGGTTGCCTATGCTGACAATATATACACCGCGGGATGCGGGAGCGTAGGATGTTTCCGACGCGTTTCCGAGAGATGCGGATGAGCCGTCGGCTGCAGTGACAGTCAGAGTAAGCCTTTCGGGATTGTATATGAATATACGTCCGTTTCTGACCTTCACATTGCCCTCAATATCATTCTCAACGAGACTGACACCTGATTCATATTTCTCTACAGAATATACGCGCTCTCCGAAGACGTCGTCGTGCCAGCAGTTCACCAGGTAGCCGTCGGCACCCTCCACCTTCTCCCAGTTGAGAGTGAAGGATTCATCGGCGAAGTCGCTGTGGCCGGTAAGGGCCGGAGCCTTGACGAATGTATCGAGAGAGCATATCCTGACGTCGTCGAGGAGCATGCCCCCTTCAATGCCCTGTCCCACGATATTGACAATGGTAGAGGGGGCGCCTCCCTGGAAGATGAGGCGGAACGTGGTCCATTCTTCAGAGATATTCTCGTAATTGACGAAGTCGTCTTCAAACATGTCCCACATCGGGGCCATATTGTTGGTCTCGGCCACCTGCACGATGATGGCGGAAGGCATCTCCTGAGACTGGGGTTGGGTAAGGCGCACGCGGAACTCCACCACAAATGTCCCGTCGTAGGCCGACAGGTCGATCCAGTGGGAGTTGAACTTGCCCTGGGGATTCTCACGGCTGAAAGGGAAATAGAGCGCCCCTCCGGCGGGATAGGCATTGCCCACTCCCCACCCGGGGATGTGGGTATACTCGTTCTTCATGTTGTTCCAGGGATACTCAAATTCCGGATTCGGCGTCGGATTCCCATACTCGTCCAGGATAATGAAGCCCTCGTCGTCAAGAAGATACGGGTTGATTTCAAGGGATACCGAGAGGTCGGGCTGTTCCTCAGAGCCTGTGGTGAGCAGCGAGAAATCTTCCTCGGCCACGGTCTCCATCCGTCCGTAGCGGTCTACCTCCGCACATCCGTCGCCTGCAAATGCGGCTATCCTGGAGGGGCGTGCGGTCTTGCCGGCGACAGAAGCCGCCTTTGCAGCCGGAATCGTACGGGCGGAGAAACTACGGGCGTAGTCGGCCGGAGAGATGTCAGTGGCAGCGGAAGCCGGCGCGGCTGTCATGGCCGCGAGAAGCGCCGGGATTCCTGCTAAGATTGTTTTGGATATCATATATATAGGTTTTTATTTTGTTATTGTTGTTGTGGATTTGAGGGGAGGGGAGTCGCGGGGACTCCCCTCCGTCGATATGATGTCATCTAAGCGAGACTTTCAGAATCTCGGAGTTGCCCTGGCGGTCGCTGACTCTGAGAATATAGAGGCCTGGGCCCATGGGGAGACTAAGGTCTGAACCACCCTTGACACCGCATGAGAGAATGATGCGTCCATTCATGTCATAGACCTCCACCCGCTCTGCTGTGGCAGAAAGGCTTGCCGTGCGGCCGTGTATTACCGTACCGTGCATCAAGTTGTCTGCGGGAGTGCAGATGCCGGTGGTGTTTCTGGTTGCCACGTGGAGCACAGGCAGCTGGTTGTAGAGATAGCAGGATTGCGTGAAGTCGAACGGTGCCCCTCCGCGATAGTTCAGTGAGTGGTATAGTCCGTCGCAGGCTCCGGGATTGGCATTGAAGTCATTCCATACATGGAAAATGAGAGGGATGCTGGTGTTGCCGGTGTTCGCTGTCTCGTATGAGGCCACGGTGACGAGGAGATTGTTCCCGCTGTTCAGGGTGAAGGGCTTGTCCTCGAAAGGCACTCTCATCCAGGCTTCCTGTCCTGCTTCTATCGATACGGGACCGTCATAGACAAGGACATTGTCCGTGTCTTCCCATTCCTTGTTGTCGAATGTCTCCGGCCCGGTCTCGGCGAGCCATATCTTCAGATTGTCGAATTTGATGTCGATGGGGCTGTTGTATACCCATGCCAGGCCGGTGATGATGTTCTTTTCGCCGGTGAAGCCGAGCATCTGTGGCGTGTATGCTGTCTGCGAGGCGGAATAGTCGTAGAAAGCCGACATGGGCAGGCTTGAGTCTGTCCAGTGGGAATATTCCTCGTCCGCGCTGTTGTTGAAGGCGTCTCCGTCGAAGAGGAGCACCTCCACCATTCCTGTATCGTTGTTTCCTGACGTTGGGTCGGAGTCAACGGTCACGCGTGCCACAAGGTCCTGCACACCCTGTCCATCCTTGGGATAACCCCAGATTTCAACCACGCCGGTATCATGGCTCTTTATCGTCGGCACGACGCCGGTTTCGGCAAACGGCAGGAACCGTCCGTCAAGGCGCGAAACGCCTACCTCGACCTTGTAGCCTGACAGGTCGGTGGCACCGTTGTTGCGCACGGCAACCTTGAACTTGTTGGGCTGTGTGGCCGACACCCATGCGGGAGCATCGAGCTCCAGAGCCTCCAGGTCGTTGTCGCATGCCTCAACGATCTCGAAGCCGGTGACGTATATCCAGGGCATGGATGAATCTACATTTGGAATCTCCGACATGACGTTGAGTCCTACGTAATAGTCGCCGGTCTCCCCGGCCTCGAAATAGGTTATGATCTCGAACTTCTCCGGAGTCTTCACACTCAGAAGCTCGGGGTAGTCGGCGAGAGTCTTCATGGATGTGGCGCGAGGCGCCGTGCCGCCGGTTATGCGGATGTGGTGGAGCATCTCGTCCATCGACTTTCCGTAACGGCATGTAGTGAAGTTCCATCTCACGCGGTAAGACTTGCCCTGGGTCACGTTGAGCGGCGGGCATGCCAGAATGGCGTTGTTCTGGCTTCCCAGGGTATACATCATCGCCGTCTTGCCGGGGCGTGTGTTGTCGGAGGTATAGATGAATACGCTCTTGTTGCCGGATGTGTCGAACGAGGTGAACCTGTCGGCCTCGTTGTTGTTCTCGAACTCAGTGGCGAACGGCATCTTGAGACTTCCTCCGGCCAGGATACCCTCTGACACGGCCGGGGTGCCGACACCTTGCGCGTTGGAGGGTGTGACCTGGTATGAGAAGAACTGTGCCTCCTCGATATCCTTGTCCTCGACGAATAGGGCCGAGACGCCCTCGGCTACTGTCTTGTTGTCGGGAAGACGGGTGACATCGTATGTGATCGCGCTGTCAAACCAGCCCTCGCTGTCTCCGATGACAGGGGCTTTCCATTCCACCTTCACGCTTCGGCCATCGTCGAAGGTTGATACCTTCAGCTCCTGTACCGGACCTGGTGTGTCTTTACCTGAGAATGCCTCGATGCTGTCGGGCACACCTGTGCCGGCCGCGTTGACAGCGGTAACGTAATATGTGTGGATGCCCTGTGTGGCGCCTTTGTCCTCGAAGCTCATCGTGCGACCCTCCATTCCCTTAGCGTCGATTACGGCGATTGGCTCGCTGTCGCGGCTGTCGCGGCGTATCGTCACAGACTCAAGGTCGGAGAGGGGCTGGCGGTTCCATCTGGTGGCAGGGTTTGTCCAGTTGACGGTGACAGCCTCCCTGCCTTCGGGGTCGATGGTGAAGGAGAGGTCGGAGACGCGGGCGGGAGCCTCGCGGTCGGATGCCTTCTCATAGGGCACGTGCAGACCGAGCATGAGTTCGTTCCAGCCGATTGCTCCGAATTTCTCGGTCTCTCCGGTGTCGGGGTTGATCCTCACCATTGCCTGGTTGCCTCTGACGTCTGTCGCAGCCCAGAGGAGATCGCCTGTCGAGTAGTCGAAGTCGAGGCCATGCTGGAAATATCCCAGCCAGGGCGCGCCGTCAACGAGCAGCTCGGTAGATGACACCACCTTGAAGTCCTTGTCGAACCGGTCGAGACAGGAGCCCACTATGTCGCCGTTGGAGTTCGCCTTCCAGCGCACGCCTACTGCGTTGCCCTCATAATCGAAGGCTATCGCGAAATAGTAGTCGGGAAGCTGGATGAAGTCGCTCACCGACGAGTCGGCGAGGTCAACGATGCCCACGCGGCTCTTGATCTGTCCGTCGCTGTTCTGGACAAGGCCCCACATCTCGCCATCGTAGATGGAGTAGGCCATGTCGTAGAGATAGGTGTTGTCATGCATGTGGTTGTCAAGCTCCGCGATGACAGTCCACTGGCCGTCTGCCGGATTCACCTTGAGCCACTGGCAGGAGTACGTGATACCTATGGTGAAGTACTTTACCTTGTATGCGTAGTATGAACCATCGTCGGGATTGTAGGCGCCTGCGTTGACCATATAGAGGTCAGGGATTCCTGATGCCATCACTTCCTCTTCCGAGGCTATGGAGTTCAGTTTCTCGAGCATATACTCATTCTGGAAATAGTTGCAGAAGCTACGAGATCTGTTGTAGTCGATGGTGGTGAATCCGAACGCCTTTAGACCCTTCTTCCGTTCCTGGTTCAGTGGCGCCCTCATCATGTCACGCTGACTGTCGCAACCGGGAGGGATTGCCGGAGGAAACGCCGCTGTCTTGAATCCGGCTCCGGAGGCTGTTGCCACACTTGCCGCAGCAAGCGTCAGGTAGATAAATTTTTTATACATAAATATTATTTTAAAGGTTATTTTACCAGAATTTTACGGGAGGGAGTGCCTTTGCGGACAATATATATGCCGGGTGTGAGTCTGTCGGCATCAGTTCTGATTCCGTCGACTGTATAATACTCTTCGGCGCTGTCTCCGGATATGGTGATGCCGTCTATGCCGGCCGGGTTGGGTATGATGCCGATGTCGGTCGGGAAGACGAGTCTGGCATTTCCTTTCCGGTTGGCCTCATACCAGCGGAGATATGGATCGAGATTGGTCTGCAGGCAGAAAGAGTTCTTGTCAAAAGTCGCTGTCAGCGAGGATTTGTCATATCGCCCTGTGGGAATGTTGCCTCCGAATATGTTTTCTGCGATTTCCTGGCTGAATGTCTCGTCTGATTCCACACGGCTGGCGTAAGACCATATGGAGAAATCCCCGTTGTTGAGATTTATGCCGAGATTGTCGGTTTTGAGCAGCTTGACATTGGAAAAGTCTCCGAAATCAAAAGTCATGAAATGTAATTTCGACGAGTCATAGTTGGTGGATGTGGCCATGGGGTAACAGTCAGGCCCGTAGGCATCTACGAGACGGATAAGCCAGGGCGACTCCACGTTCTGCTGCACCGGGACGGAATATGTATACTCATCGATCACGATCTGGTTGTAGTCAAAAAGGTAATTGGATGAAAGTATGGATTCCGTGTATTCTGCGGTGCCCACGTTTTTCCATTCATGTTCAGAGTAGTTCCATTCGCGGGTGAGATACGAGGGAGTCCAGGATTCTCCATCAGCGAACGGAACGGCGACCACAGTATATATTCCGTTTTCGGCAAGCGGGGCGACAAAAGAGCCTGAGGTGTCAAGATGTGTCGTCTCTGCCATGCCGTCTGCAATCTGTTCGGACATCCGGTCATTGTATTCACCGGGAAAAACCGCAGCCAGCACGTATTCGACATCATCTGAGAACGCGATGTCATAGACCACTCCGTCTCCGCCTGATGACATCCCTTCCAGGGATATGGCGATATCGGTGTCAGGAGTGCCGGGCAGTCGCAGACGAAACATGCTGTTGCCGTTGACCAGCTGGCATCCCATGTCGTAGTCAAGTTGGTTGGGGGTATAGACTTCCGTGTTGACAGTTTGAACAGTCAATGATCTGGGGGGAAATGTGATGCAGCCTTTGCTCAATGTTCCGCATACGCCCTCTTCGTCGGCCTTTTCCCAGTTTGAATACTTGTTGTTGTAGTAATCGTCGGCAATAGACCCTACAATCATGTGCTGCAGCCCCCCTTCGTCTTCCCCGATCCAGTAGGATGTCCCTCCGAGCTCAACGTAGCAGTGTTCAGGGTCTGAAGCGTCGATCACAAGATAGTTGACCGCGTCTGACGGAAAATCAGGACCTACTTTCGGAGCGTTGACATAGGCGTTGACAAGGCGGTAGCGTCCAGGAGTCTGCTCGCTCTCCTCGACCTCGACCGGAAATTCCCAGTAAGTGCCCAGGGAATAAAATGATGACACTATGTCATCGCGGAGCATTCCTGTTCCAGCTGGCTTCCAGCTTTCAGTCTCCTGACTGAATACAGGAAGGGCTGCAAATGCTCCGGCCGCAAGCAATGCGGCTGATAGTTTAGGTGTTTTCATCTAATGGCTTGGTATTATGGTTTTACATAAAGTTTCTGGGACCTGCCTCCGAGGCTTATGATATAAAATCCCGGAGCGACGCGCAGACTGTTGGCGGACGAGACGGTTCCGGAATATACACCCGACACTGAATATACTTCGGCCGCGCCCTCTCCGCGCAACGATATCTCACCGTCCCGGGCCGAGACAATGAAAGGCAGAGGATTGTAGACAGACTCCACACCAGAACCGGACGGATCCCATTCCGGATAGCTGTATCCTCTCGCAGGATCTATATGGACCATGTCCGCGTTGACTATAATGCCGGTTTTGCGGTCTATCAGCATTGCGACTACGTTGGCCATCATCTTGTCGGAGGTCTTTCCAAGGCTGTATCCGGTGACTGTATGTTTATACGGGACTCCCGCCTTCATGTCGGTGGGTACGCTTCCGGGTATGCCGTCCCAGTTCTCGTGGAGAGATCTGGCGACACCGTCGTAATACCAATTTACGATTGTTCCGAGTCCGTTCCATTCCGGCAGCCCGACGTTGGTGTTGTAGTTGTTGTATTGCTGTCCTTTCACATGGTCTTCGGTCACTGCGAATGTCACCGCATAGTCAAGCCCGGAGGCATCATAGGCGGAAGTGACGGAGGCTGTGACGTCGAGGCATCCGGCTGTGGCTGATTCCTCGAAACATACGTTGATGCCGTATTGGGAGGCTTCTGTATATTCTTGCCGGAAAGCGTTGTAGAGAGGACTTTTATCGGCCGAGGTAGTAAGCTCGGTATTGCGGTTGACGGTTAGGGAGGGAGCTCCGCTGTATGCTCTTCCGAAGTGGGAGAGCATATTCTCATAGTCCGGGACATAAAGATTGTTTGAGTCGTAATTATGCACTTCTATTCCGATGAACCTGTCTCCGACTGTCTCGCGGACGTAATCGAACGCCACTATTCCGCGCGGACAGTAACCGCAATGCTGGCCTGTGAGTTTCTCTGAGACGACCTTGCGCATGAAGAGCCCGTTGGTGCAGGGGAACGATGAGGTGACTGTCCTGTCTGCATTGGCGTTGTCGTTGCCATTCACCCTGGTGATTCTGGCCGTGACCGGAAGGGAGAAGTCATCCTGCATTGTGGTGGCGGTGAGTTCCGCAACCCCTCTGCCGTTGGGGGCCACCGGGGTGTCAAACCGGTATACTGTCGTGGCCATGTCGTCGTTGCCGACCTGATATTCCACCTCTATCTCTCCGACTTCCTTTGGTGATGCGTTGGTAAAGGAGAGGCCGAATCTGAACTCCTTGCCAGGGGTGGCGGAGTCGGGAAGCTTGAGCTCCAGCGGTATGCAGTTGGACTCGGGAAGTCTGTCTCCCTTCAGGAATATCCTCAGGCATACGTTGCCGTTGGAGGGGCCGTAGTGGTTCCAGTTCTCTGAAAGTCCCTCTTCGGTGTCGGCGAGGCTTATAAGGTCTGCCGTGGGGGTGTATCCCGCAGTGTTGATGTCGCAACCGATAGGCATGGCAGAGCTGTTCTGCGCATTATATCTGTAGCCGACGTAGAATGGTTTCCCTTTCTCGATACCGGGGGCGCCGGTCAGGTCGATGTCACACCATTGTCCTGCCCTGACCCTTCCTTTCTGTTCGAAAAACGGAGGTTGTGACAGGTCGTCAGTCAGAAAGACCGTCACTTCCTTGTTTCGGCCTGTGCCGAAACCGATTGAGACTCCTGTGATGTCGCAGCCATCGAATTGTTCCGTATCGGCTTCCGTCATCTGAAACGCGCCGGCTATCCAGTAGGGGCCTGAGGCCCCTGATGCTCCGACGCCTGTTATTTCATCGCCGCAGTAGCCGTAAGACAGTCCTTCGGGTTGTGCTGCCGCTGTCGCTGGGCACAATGCAGTCAGAAAGACTGATAGACATAAGTATAAATTTTTTTCATTTATATTATGATTGGTATAGGTCGGATGATATGGCGTGGCTGCTATGTATATGACATATTGCTGCCGACGTTATGTCGCCGGCAGATGCCACGGGTAGTGCAGATATTGTTGCATTGGGATATAAATCCCTGCTAATCAATAACTTGGATATAAATATGGGGGGGGTAGAACCAAATAAACGACCAATCACTCCCATAAATGACGCATAATGGGAGCGTTTAGAGAAGAGGCAGTCCCTTGGCGGGAGGTCGAATTTCATGGTTTTGTCGGTGTATGTAAATCTTTCGTGCCGACAAATTTACTGCAATTTTTAAAATATACAAAATTAGAATGAAAAAAAAAATATTTCCAGACATCGCTGCTCAGCTTTATATCCGCTCAATGAGCCAGGGCATCAGGGAGCGTGTGGCGGTGTCGAAATTTACACCGATTTTGAAGATGGCCTTGCCGGAGGCAAGATATGGCTCGGCATAGCCCTTGGCGTCAATCTGGTCAAGAGCTGCCCGGGACGATGAGTCTGTCTTGAATTCGAAAATATAGACGTAACGGGAGGTTATGACTGTCATGTCGCTGCGTCCTTTGGCTGAATGAACCTCAAGCCCGGCCGTGAATCCCATCAGAGTGAAGACGAGGTATACCGCGTTCTGATAATGTGCCTCCATATTGCCTCTCGGATCAAGGTTGAGTGTGGAAACAAGGGAGGAAAGTCGTTGCATGAATCCATCAGGCTCGCCTTCAATCACATCATCACGGAACAACGAGGCAGAGAACTCCTCGGTCTGTTGGCCGTCGATGCCCGATTCTTTCATGAGATAGCCGTAAAGATAGTCGAGGAATCCCTCCTCGACCTCGCGGTTGGGGTAGCCGAGACGGTATTCATTAGTGTCGGGAAGCCATTCCTTGAGCGTCAGATAACCTGTCTGGAGCAGAAGTGCCACAGGATTGGTGAGGTAGGCATCCACCTGTGATATGGATGTTTTCCTCGTCCTTATGTTCTGGAGACTGCCGAATCTGTAATTGTTGTCAGATATCAGCTGCGCGAGCAGTTTGGGAGTGCCTGTGGCAAACCAATATTGCTCGTATTTGCGGTTCTTAAGAGCGCACAGGAGAGAGTAGGGGTTGTAGACATCACAGTGGATGTCGGAAAATTGGTAGCCATCATACCATTCCCTCAATCGGGCAACGGCTTCACCGTAAGTTATGTGATACTTGTCGGCGATTTTTTCTATGCCATCCCTGAAGCAGCATTCCATTTCGGATTCGGTGATGCCGCAGATGCTTTCGTAATCGTCCGACATTGAAATGTCAAAGAGATTGTTGAGCCCGGAGAAGATTGTCATGCGGCTGAATCGTGTGACGCCGGTAAGCAATGCGAAACGGATGTATTCGTCCAGGCTTTTGAGGTTGGGATACAGAGCACGCAGCTCGTCGCGGAAATTGGCGGAGAGTTCCTCGTCAAGTATACTTTCGGTAAGCGGCTTGTCATACTCGTCAATCAGTA
>DKYZ01000101.1:20375-20897 GCA_002493515.1 Porphyromonadaceae bacterium UBA7087
GCTTGTCATACTCGTCAATCAGTATGACGACATTCCTGCCGTGTTTCCGGTAAGCGGCTTTAATGACATGACCAAAGCGGAGCGCCGTGGTTGGTGCGGGCTCTGTTATGCCGTATTCTTCCTCCCAGTTCCTGAGCATATCGTCAATGATATAGTGTTGCTCCTCCGCAGAATTGTATTTGGCGGTGTTGAAATCGAGATGGAGGATAGGGTATTGCTCCCATCTGTCGGTGAGGGAGTCTATCGCAAGCCCTTTGAAAAGGTCGCGTCGGCCTTGAAAATAAGCCTTTATTGTGGAAATGAGCAGACTTTTCCCAAAGCGTCGCGGACGGCTGAGAAAATAGTATTTCCCCTCGTTGATCATTTTGAAGACGAGGTCTGTCTTGTCAATATACAGGTAGTTTTCAGTGCGTATCTGTTCAAAAGACTGGACGCCGATAGGGTATTTGAGTTCTGCGTTTCTCATGATGGTGATAATTAAAATGTGAGGCCCGGGGCGGCGGACGAGGACGTCCGCCGCCC